>CAZYFC010000021.1:0-16145 GCA_964646715.1 uncultured Lachnospiraceae bacterium | reverse complement strand
GGGTACGGCGCTTGAAGTCGATAACTCTGTACTTCACTCTGTTGCCGCCGCCGTGGTGGCGAACGGTGATGCGACCGGTGTTGTTACGGCCTGCATTCTTCTTGAGCACTCTGAGGAGGCTCTTTTCAGGGGTCTTTTTGGTTACCTCTTCAAAGGAAGGAACAGACATCTGTCTGCGACCCGGTGTTGTAGGCTTGTAGATCTTTGCCATTCGATTTCCCTCCTTATCTCATGCCGTCAAAGAACTCGATGGTCTTGGACTCAGCAGTAAGGGTGACCACTGCCTTCTTCCATTCGGAAGTAAATCCAACCGAAACACCGCGTCTTTTGGGCTTCTTAGGAACGATCATTGTGTTTACGCTCTTGACCTCAACGCCGAAGATGGTCTCAACAGCCTTTGCGATCTCGGGCTTGGTTGCGTTGTAAGCAACCTTGAAGGTATATTTCTTCTGTTCGGTTCCGTCCATGCTCGCTTCGCTGATAACGGGAGCAAGGATAATGTCCTGCGCGAGTTTCATTATGCATATACCTCCTGAAGTTTTTCAACAGCACCCTGTGCGAACACAACAGTGTCGCAGTTAAGGATGTCGTATACGTTGATGGTATTGACCTGCGTGGTCTTAACGCCTTCGATGTTAGCGAAGCTCTTAACGACCTCTGCTGTGTTGTCAGCAAGGACGACCAGCGTCTTGGGAGCAGCATTAACAGCCTTAAGCATGGAAACCATGGTCTTGGTCTTGTACTCGGTGGTAGCAATGGTGTCAACAACGATCATCTCGCTTGCTGCAACCTTTGCGGAGAGCGCGCTGAAGAGAGCCACTCTCTTGGTCTTCTTATTGAGGTCAACTCTGTAAGAACGGGGCTTGGGACCGAGAGCGATACCACCGTGCGTCCACTGGGGAGAACGGGTAGAACCCTGTCTTGCACGACCGGTGCCCTTCTGTCTCCAAGGCTTCTTACCGCCACCGGAAACCTCGGTGCGGGTAAGAGTCGACTGTGTACCCTGTCTCTGATTAAGGAGGTACGCTCTGACAGCAGCATGAAGCACTGCTGCGTTGGGCTCGATTCCGAAGATCGATTCGTTCAGATCAAGAGATCCGACTTCCGCGCCCGACATATTCAATACTTTAATACTCGGCATTGTCTATTCCTCCTTATTTCGATTTAACCGTATCACGGATGAATACGATTCCGCCGCGTGCGCCGGGAACAGCACCCTTAACGGCGATTATATTCTTTTCAGCATCAATCTTAGCAACTACGAGGTTCAAAACGGTGACCTGTTCGTTACCATACTGACCTGCCATATGCTTATTCTTGAAGACTCTCGAAGGCGACGAGTTAGCGCCCATAGAACCGACCTCGCGGTGGATAGGACCGGTACCGTGCGTCATGCGAAGGATGTGGTTGTTCCATCTCTTAACCGCACCGGTGTATCCGCGACCTTTGGTAATGCCGGTAATGTCGACCTTTTCACCTGCAGCAAAAACATCTGCGGTGACGGTATCGCCAATATGATAACCGGAGATATCATCGAGTCTGAATTCTTTAAGGTGCTTCATGACAGAGGTGCCCGCTTTTGCAAAGTGGCCCTTCTGAGGCTTATTTGCCTTCTTGTCTGCTACGGTGACGAAGCCGAGCTGAACTGCCTCGTAACCATCGTTTTCGGTCGTTTTGATCTGTGTGACCGCACAGGGTCCGGCCTCAATTACAGTTACCGGAATTGCATTTCCTTTTGCATCAAAGATCTGTGTCATGCCGATCTTTTTTCCAATGATGCCTTTTTTCATTTGAGATTTCCTCCTGTTTTAGTTATTGGTTGGCAACAAGTGCCAACATGACATAAAACTTTCTGCAGCTTTCGATCAAAGCTTGACTTCAATTGCTACGCCTGCGGGAAGTTCGAGACTCATGATCGCGTCAACAGCCTTCTGAGAGGGCTTTTCGATGTCGATCAGTCTCTTGTGGGTTCTGGTTTCAAACTGTTCACGGCTATCCTTATACTTGTGAACCGCGCGAAGAATGGTAACGATCTCTCTGTCGGTGGGGAGCGGAATGGGACCCGACACGGTAGCACCGTTTCTCTTTGCAGTTTCAACGATCTTTTCAGCCGCGACATCGATCATTGCATGATCGTAGCTCTTCAGTTTGATTCTGAGCGTTTCTTTAACTGCCACTTGATTTTTCCTCCTTATTTATAGTAAGTACGGCGGCGGATCCGAACACGCTTCCGTGCGTTTCTTCGCCTTCCATCATAAAACCGAATTCTTCAAGCGGTTCAACCCACCCGCCCAGGAGAATCCGGACATGACCGTCGGCGTGGAAATCGGTCCGTCTTTTCGCCCGATTGATACGGACATACTCAGGCAAAATTCCCTGCAAGAATCAGCGTTTTCGCCGTTCTGCAGCAACCTCTGCCGTCTACGCATCAAGCTTTGTCATTGTATCACAACTCATTGTTTAAATCAATAGTTTTTTGAAAAAAAGTTTATTGTTTACAATTTATTTACATTTTTTCTCTGCTTTTTTCGTGTCATTTCGGTAAAATCATTTCATAATTACCAAATTTTAGTAAAATTTTCCATTTTTTGCTATTTATTTCTCCGAATCCCATTGACAGCGTGCATTACTCGTGTTATAATTGTGTCGATGAGAATAGATAAGGGAGGTATTTTGTATGAAGTCTACCGGAGTGGTAAGAAGGATCGACAGTCTCGGCAGAGTGGTACTCCCCAAAGAGCTTCGTGAGACCCACGGTATTCACGAGGACGATCCTCTTGAAATTTTCACCGAAGGCGAGAATATCATCCTAAGAAAGTACACGTTCACCTGCATCTTCTGCGGCAAAAGCGAGAGGCTGACGCTTTACAGGGGTAAGTCGATCTGCTCTGCGTGCCTTGAGGAGCTTTCAAGCCTTTGATCCCCCATAAGAAGTGCGAAAAATGCTTTTGTCACCGATCGGTGACAAAAGCATTTTCTGCTTTATGGGCAGATTCTTACTTGTCCTTTTTCTGCCCCTTGTGTTTTTTGCAACGCACGGTGAAGACGGTCGTCAGGACGACCGGGAGCATCCAGAAGAGCTGGAATAGCACGATGCCTCTTCCGCTGATGAAGATGGGATTGGCAAGTATAACCGATAGCAACATGATACAGGTACCGGTCAGCATTGAGGCGGCGGCAAAGATCAGACCGATCTTCTGTGCCACAGCGCTCTTACCGCAAAGAAGGAGTGCTCTCATGAGCGATTTCGTTCTGCCGGTAGTCACGATCGAGCTCGTCACGCGCTTACGCATGCGAAGAAGCTCTCTGTCGTCGCCCACCTTCATAAGCTTGATGGGATACTGCTGATGATCGAGCTTCTCCGAAAGAAACTCGGGTGTGAGATTAGGATCAAGTGTGCGAATAGCAATGTACAGTCCACCCTCGGCAAGATGCATAATCGCACCTGCCGTATCTGGATCAAGCGTGTAATCCAGATCAAAGCGTCCCAATACCTCACCCGAAATGGCAGTGAACATCTCCGCATAGCAGCTTTTTTCGTGAACATAGCTTTTGGGTAGCTTAGCACCGAAGGCCTGCATGAAGGCATAGCCGCCGATCAGTACCTGCTCACCGTTGATATAGGCTTCAATACCGTCATCATAGACGCTCGCGATGCGGATCTCGTCTTCCATTTTATAATGAGGGATCGAGCGCATCAGCACGGTGCTCACCGAGGAATTGATTTCGTCAAACACAAGAGCGGTATAGTTCATCATCTTCTCAACGTGACGTTCACCGAAGAGCAGTATATTGACGAGAGCAATATCGGATGGCGGGAAAATATCGCTGTCGGAAAAGCTCATCACACCGTCACCGGTGTAATTTTCAATGGCAGATTCACCAATGATCGCCGCCTTGTCCTCCGCAGCAGCGAAGGAAGCCCAGAGAAGTGGAAACTCATAGAGAATAAAGCAAGAGAACGGCATGGTATAAAAGAAGGAGATGATCGCATAAGCAAGGGCGCCGAGCGTCGAGAAGGGACCTGCGTTGGCAAGCAGGAAGATCACCACCGCAATGGCAATCGACAAAAGAAGAAAAACGGCGATCAGGAGCTTATTATGAGAAACCGCGTTTGTCAATTTGAAGTAATGATCGGCAAAAAGCGTCCTCTTCGCGCAGTAGTAATCGGCATCGGGAGAAACAAAGGTGGAGAAAACGTCAGATTCCCTGCCCGATTGCTCCTTCGTCAGCTTGGAGAGTACGCGCTTCGGCTTTTCCTGTGACACGACGCTGAACGTCTTCGCTTCGCGAAGGATGCGAAAAACAGTCTGAAGCTTGCAAGTGAGCGCACATACACAAAAAGCAAAGCCAAACAGGGAGGAAGGCGAAGCGCCTTGTGCAAGCGACAGGATATAGTAAACGAGGGGTGAAATGACGGCAATAAGCATCATGCTTTCGGGCACGGTTTTTCCGTGAAGGAGCATGATCGTGCCGTCAACGTATTCCCCGAGCGTCAAATACGCAGCAGCAAGGATTATAACAGAGGAGATCGAGACCGCAAGAATGGGATGCACGGCCGGACTCAGGAAATCAAGACCGAAAAGATGCAAACTCTCCGTCAGAAATGCCAGAAGAGTCAGCCCAAGCAGCCACATAAAGCGTCTAAGCTCCTTGTGAAATCCGGTCTTGTACGCCTTTTTGATCTCATCAGCCTGTGCGTAGGCAGTAAACTCCTTATCCCCTCTTCTGCTGGGAAGAACCGCCCATTTCGCAGAAATACCGTCATTTTTCTCGTCCTCGATCGGCGTTGACGATCCCTTGCCTCTTCTCTTGGGTCTGACGTGGCTGTCACGGCTCTTGAGGCCAACAGACGGACCCGTTCCGTCCTTTGACGCTTCGTCACAATCCGACGGACGATCTGTGTCAGACGAGACTATATCCGCACGAACGCCCCCATCCTCCAAAGCAGCGTCTGCATCCGGTGTCAAGGCATCACTGCATGGCGGATCAAGGGACTCTTCAGCTTCGCTTTGCTCCGTATCAGTAGACAGCTCCGCCTCCGGATCGGGCAGAATACCGTCCAACCAACCGTTCTTTTCTGCAACTGTTTTTTTCACAGACGGCAGTTCATCAGCGGAGGTCTCTTCGGCAGGCGTTTCTTCTGAGGCGATTTCCTCAGGGAAAATTGCATCGGCAGACTCTTTCTCAACGGGCGTACAGTCCGACGCACCTTCAAAAATAGGCGCCGTTTCATCAAAAGGTGTGTCAAGCGGCGGGAGAGCGTCCTTGTCAAGCTTCAGATTTTTAAGGAACTCATCCTCGCCAAGCTTCAGATTCTTGAGAAAATCGTCAAGAGCCTCCTCGGAAAGCTCCTTATCCGGTTCTTCCTCCGTTAGCTTGACTTCAGGCGAATCAATCAGGCGCTCTCTCACATTTTCAGCTTTCACCGCCTCTTCGGGTGCTGCCTCTTCGGGTGCTACCTCTTCGGGCGCTGCCTCTTCGGGTGCTGCCTCTTCGGGCGCTGCCTCTTCAGGCGCTGCCTCTTCGGGCGCTGCCTCTTCGGGTGCTGCCTCTTCGGGCGCTGCCTCTTCGGGGGCTGTCTCTTCGGGCGCTGCCTCTTCAGGCGCTGCCTCTTCGGGCGCTGCCTCTTCGCAAGGCGCAACAGGCGTCTCGTCGGATGTTTTTTCTACATTAATATATATACAGCTCATATCCGTCCCGGACGGGGCTATTTCAACCGTAACGCCCTCATTCAAAGAGAGACCATCATCTTTATCTTCTATTGCGTTAGAAGTGCTGTTCGGCTCGTTTGCAGTCTCAGGTGCTTTCTCCTCGACCGCTTCGGTTTGTCCAAGGCTCTTTTTCTTTTCCCTCGGCGTTTTGCCGAGGAGACCGCGCTGAGCAAGATACCGCTCTCTCACCGATTGATAAAGGACGTCGCCCTCCTCCCCATCATCCGCTCCGACTTCCTCAGCATCAGCATCCGACGACTGAACTTCGGGCGCTGCCACTTCAGGCGAATCGGCATCGGTCATGGCATCCGAAGCTGATCGTTCTCCCGGCTGAGCTTCCCAGGGGAGTGTTGTTTCCTCTTCGGGCGTTTCGTTAAGTATTGCTTTTTTTTCGGGCTGCGTCGACGTTTCATCGGCTTCGAGGATAACCGTTTTCAAAGCGGCGCTTTCTTCGGGTATTTCGGTAAATACGCTACCATCAGGCGTACACTGCGACTCACCGACCGAGCGACCGATCATATTATAGTTAAGATAGTCTGCCTCGATCGGGCGATCGTCAAATTCAAAATCATCTATATCCTTTTCCGTATCAGCCGTATGGCGGGGACCTTTGGCATTCTTGGCGCTGTCCCCGAAGTCAACGCCATGCTCGTCTCGTAAGCGCGCAAGAAGGTCATCGAGCGAAAGATCCATACCGCTTTCTTTCTTGCCGTCGGATTTATTCTTTTTGTCGGCCATTCAACCTGCCGTCCTTTCTATGTATTGCTTAAAGAGACCTCACCTGTGTCGCTGTTTGGCAACCTCTGTCAGAATGATCGAGGCAGCACAGGAGACGTTAAAGGAATTGATCTTTCCGTACATCGGAATCGAAACGATAAAATCACACTTATCCTTTACGAGACGGGAGATTCCGTTACCCTCACTGCCCATCACGACGGCTACAGAGCCGGTCATATCCGTCTCCCAGGCAGACTTGCCGCCCGCCTCCGCACCGTATACCCAAACGCCCTTTTCCTTCAAGGCATCGATCGTGGTAGCGATATTGGCAACCTTGGCGATCGGCATATGATTTACCGCGCCCGCAGACGCTTTGACCGCCACCGAGGAGATCATCGCACTGTGTCTTTTCGGCAGAATGACACCGTTAACCCCACAGCATTCGGCAGAGCGGATGATCGCACCGAGATTGTGCGGATCGCTGATATCGTCGCAGATGACAAGAAAAGGCTTTTCTCCCTTTTTTTCAGCCGCGGCAAGGATTTCGTCCACGCTGACGTAGCTCACGGGGGAAGCAAGCGCGGCAACACCCTGATGCGTACCGCTCGCCGTCATTTCGTCGAGCTTATGCGGCGCAACCTCTACAAAGGGAACGGCTCGCTCCTTGGCAAGCGCGGCGATCACCTTGAGAGAGCCCTCACGGTCACCCGAGCGAAGAAAGATCTTTTCAATCTCTCTGCCGCTTTTCAAGGCCTCCATCACGGCGTTTCTGCCGTAAAGAAGATTCTCGTCGATTTCCTTGGGTGCGTTCCCACAGGGGCGCTCGCGACGAAGCGATCTTTTCCCTTCACCGCTTTTCTTATCATAAGGGTGCTTAGTATCTTTCATGAAAATTCCTTTCTTCCCATCGGCAAACTGCCGTCTTTGATCCGGTGTTATACAGAGTCATTATAGCACAAAAGCCCGTCCTTGTACATAGTTTTTTTCAAAAAACTAACCGGAAAGCGGCAAAAACAAATAACACGCAGAGTCAGGTAAAAACGATCACCTTTTCCGCGTGTTATTTGTTGACAGTTGCGAATATTAATTCAAGATATACTTGGTTAACTTACTGAGCTGCCTTCATTGCTGCAAAGCATTCGCTGCAATAAACAGGTCTGTCGCTATTGGGCTGGAAAGGAACTTTAGCTTCCTTGCCGCAGTTTGCGCAGGTGGTCACAAACATCTCTCTGGGTGTTTTGCCTGCATTCTTGCGCGCGTCGCGGCAGGTCTTGCATCTCTGAGGCTGATTCTGGAAACCCTTTTCAGCGTAGAATTCCTGTTCGCCTGCAGTGAAAACAAACTCCTCTCCGCAATCTTTGCACTTCAATGTGATGTCCTGGTACATGCTTTTTCTCCTCGCTTTAAATAAAAAGAATAAAAAATTTCACCCCGGACGGACTCAAACCGCCACCTTTGCATAAGTACAACGCTCTTATTAAGCTACATTGGGCATGTATATATACAGCAAAAAACAAATCAATCCTTTTTTCTTAATTTGCTTTTAATGCGATATATCGCGTTATCTATCGATTTCACGCTACGAGAAAGCTCGTGAGCGATTTCGGAATAAGAGCATTTGTTGGCATAGAGGGCAAAAACCTGTTTTTCGAACGGGGACAGAAGAGAAAGCATCTCCTCAGGAAGAGTAACGGGAGAGTGGCGACCTCTGTCAGCCGACTCTGCCGCAGGCAATCCTTGGGTGTTGCGTTTTGATTTTAATTTGCTCTGTGACGTATGCTTGCGCCTAACCGATATCAATCTGTTTCTGATGCAGATCTTGGCATAAAGACCAAAGGTCACCTTGGTCTGCTCAAGGTCAAATTTCATTGCGCCGTTGTAAAGCGCCATTCTCGCTTCCTGCCGCAAGTCATCAAGCTCAGCATCGGGACAGCTTCGGCGAAAGCTTGCGACCATTGATTCAATGAGCGCCCCATATGTCTCGCAAAGAACGACAAACGCAGGGTCATCGCCGCTTTTCACAGCACGAAGCAGTTCAAAAAGGGACTCGTTCATTCTTCTCACCGACTGCCCCTCCCAAAACGGGAAAAAGCGAAAATCTTCACGAATATCCAAAAACAAGAACACTCGTGATGATATTATATCACATTTTAACAAATTGTCAACCTGTTTTTACGAAAAGTTTCACAAAATCGTAGAAAATTTTCACAATAAAATCAGATTCAAGCCCATTCTCCCTCAGGATCAGTTGAGAAGAAAATCTATCTCGCCCGTAAGAAGCGCTAAAACGCCGCGATAGACCACCTCCGGTCTGTTATTGAAGGTGTAGCGCATCAGTTCAAGCTGCCTCTCATTTTCCACCAGAAGCGTCACTTCCATGATTTTGTCCTTCTTCTGCATGATGCGGCAGGTGAAATCAAACTTGCCGTCGGCTCTTGCTTTGAAGGAGGTTTCAATATGATTGCCGCCGTTCTTGAACGAGATGAGACGAAGCGCGCTTTTGAGACTCTTGTTTTTTATGAAGCCCAGAAGCTCGGATTCAAGGTTTTCCGCAACGTGAATACCCTTCTCTGATATCACGTAATAGGCTTTGCCGCCCTCTACCATCTCGAGAACATTGCCAAGATCAAGAAGCTCTGCAAAGCATTCTGCAAATTCGATCGGACCAACGAGGCCGTCCTGCACAACGATGTCATTGATATCTGCAAACTCCATCGGCTGATCGATATGATTCAATAAATATAAAATAAAGATCTTAATGTCATTTTTATCTCTTAACTGTGCCTGCATATTGATTTTATCCGTACCTTTGATAAAAAATCAGTTCTCAAATAAGGCGGGCTTGCCGCACGTTGCATGCAACAAGCCCGTCAGTTGTTTTGGAGGACTTAGTCTTCAGACGCTTCGGAAGCCTCGGACTCGGTGTCGGCTTCAGTCTCCCCTGTGACCTCCTCGGTGTTGGATCGGTAGTTGTCATAGGAGGTTTCGGTAAAGATCGGCGCACCAAAGTAGTTCAGCTCAACATCGTCAAGCTCGCCGGAAAGGGTGTATGCGTTCTGATAATAGATCACGGGCGTGATGGGAAGATCCTGAAGGAGAAGTGCTTCAGCCTCGTGGAGGAGAGCTGCACGCGTTGCAGCATCAGTTGCAACCATTGCCGCTTCAAGCAGGCTGTCGTACGCTTCGTTCATATAACCGGTGTTATGCGGCACGGTTACGTCGAAGTTTGCGGGATCGGAGAAGTCATACGCGCTGCCCGAGAAGATCGAAGCATACTGTGCAAGTACAGGGAATGCATCGGTGGTCAGCATGTTAACATCGTAGAAGAGAACGTCGTAATCGCCGCTTGTGTAAACATCGTTGAATTTATCATGGAGAAGACCGTCGTAGATAATCTGCGATACCCATGCATACGTGCCGTCATCAAGCTTGGTGAGTACGTCTTCGTTATAGGTAACCACATCGTAGCCGTAGATCAGGATATGAACATCAAAGCCAAGCTCCTTCCATACCTCCTGTGCATAGCGCGCGATCAGAACGTCGGTTTCGCAAGCTCGTACCGAGATAGTAAACTCACCGCCCGAAACGCCCGCCTGGCTGAGGAGCGACTGTGCGCCTGCAAGATCAGCCGTGGTCGAAACGCCGTAGTCGGCATTTGCCTTGAAGGAGGTCTTTCTGACCGTCTCAAACACACCGTCGGTTACAAGCGTGTCGGCGGCGGTAGCGTACTTCACAAGTGATGCAATATATTCTCTGTCAAGAGCCATGGAGAGAGCGGTTCTGACCTTCACGTCGGAGAGAACTGCGTTTTCGGTATTGAAGTAGAATGCGCCGGTAAACATAGTGTTAACGGTCTCTACGTCTTCCGTATCCGTATCGAGAGGAAGCGAAGCATTATAGAGCGTCTTGCCGCTTTCATAGTAAGCGGCAAAGTCAGCCTTGTTCTCACGGATCGCGGTGAGAAGCGTATCGATATATGCCTCCGAACGGCTGATAGCAATATCGTTCTTGATCTTCTTCTTCGCCATTTCGGTGAGGAGTGCATCGGCATCGTCACCGAGTGCATTGATCTCAGCCTGCGTCATACCCGCCTTGATCTCTTCAACCGTGCTGTTGATCTTGTTGGCGGTTGCCATAACAGTGTAAGCCGTCTCAACGGTAGGCCAGAAGGCGTCGTTACCGTAGGTCATATTGATATGGAGTCTGTATGGAACGACATACTTGTCGAGACTCTCATTCTTTTCGGGATCAAGATAATAATTGGTATTACGCTCAAGGATCATGTAAGGACGGGAAACGTCACCCTCGGCAACGGTACCGAACGACACAGTCTTCAGGAAGAAGGGTCCATTCGAGACCATGATGGCGATCAGAGTAGACCAGTCGTTTTCCTTCTGATTGTCCCTGTCGTAGATCTTATTGATGACGTCCTTGCGAACCGGATAGAGCGCAACGGATGCACAGTTTCTCAGGAAGGTTTCGGGGTCGGCCCAGTCTTCAAGAAGAACGGTGAGCGTATCCTGTGTGCTTGCGCGCAGACCGAGATCGGAGAGCGTCATATCGCCACGCTTGACAGCCGCAGCATTCTGAACGGGGAACAGGAGGGATGCGGCCTGGCAGTTGAACGCGGGATCGAGGATTCTTTCCCAGGAGTCAACGAAGTCCTCAGCGTCAACCGTTGTGCCGTCACTCCATCTCGTGGTCTTCAGATGAATATCAAGCACCTTGTTGCCGTCTCTGTCCGTATAGACCTCCCAGCTGTCGGCAAGCTCGCCCACGAGCTTACCCTTTTTGTTGATCGAGGTAAGGCCCTGATAGACGAGGGAGAGCAGCTTGGCGCTGGCTTCATCCTGGTACGCAACAGCGGGATCCAGGCTGACAACATAAGGCATGTAGAGATTGATGGTAGCACCGGGATCTTCCGCAGTCACCTTACCGCAGGAAGTAAACGAGGCGACAAGACCTGCGAGCATCATAACGGCAAGGATCAGAGCAACTATTTTCTTCAGATTTTTCAAAACATGGTCCTCCTTGGCTTTGGCATGAAGTGGGATGACGTTCACTCTATACACTATATAATACACACAATTATACAGAGTAAAGTTTTTTACTTTAGTATTATAGCACTAAAAGATCACTTTGGCAAGAGATATTTTTTCGATATCTCTCTCTTTTCTCCTTTTCGTGCTGTTGCACAAAAGTTTTCCTTTTTTTTGTGAATAATCAACATAGCAAATTCACAATAAATTTACATCTCCAACTGACAAAACCGAATGGAATCTGTAAAAAAAGGCGAGAATCGCAGTATAAAGAGCAGACGCCTGCTTTTAAGAAGAATAACGCCGTAAGGACAGTAAACGAAAGGAGATCGCCATGCAAAAGGAGATATATTGCCGCACCGATCTTGCCGTAGAGGAATCGGCAGCTTCAAAAAGTGCATCGGGCGTTTTCTTCAAAGAAAAGGAAACGGGTGGCATAACCGTCACCGAGGTGACGGTGGAAAACGAAGAAGGTGCCCGATCGATCAACCGCCCGATCGGTCGCTATATCACACTGAGCTTTTCACCCTTTTGGGAGAACAACGGTAGCGGTGTCAAGGAGGAATTGATCAGCCTTCTGGTAAACAAGCTCACTTCCCTTCTCTCCAAAGAAAAGACCGACCGCCTTCTCATCGCAGGGCTGGGCAATCGCGCCTTTACAGCCGATGCGATCGGGCCTTACGTTGCTGAGCGCACCGCCGTGACCGGGCATCTTGATACACCGCACGCACCCTCCTGCCGTCTTTTTGCCTTCACACCCGATGTGGCGGGCAACACCGGTATGGAAACGCTGGCTCTGATAAGAGGCGCCGTTGCCGCAAGTGCCGCCACGCAGGTGATCGTAATCGACGCACTAGCCTCGATGAGTGAGGATCGGTTGGGCAAAACAATTCAGCTTGCAGACACGGGGATCGTCCCCGGCTCAGGGGTAGGTAACCATCGCGCCGCCCTGAATCGGGATACACTCGGTATCCCCGTCATCGCTATCGGCGTGCCCTTCATCGTCTCATCCTCCACGCTCGTCGTAAACGCCCTTGAAAAAGCGGGCGTTGAAGAACTTGACGGACAGCTCGTCGCTATTCTTGAAAACGGCAGGGGCTTTTTCGTCACACCAAAGGACTGCGACCTGATAGCAGATGTCCTCGCAGGCGTGATAGCCGAGGCGATCATGCAAACGGCAGAGCGCTTTTCAAGCAAGCCGACATAAGAAGCAGTCAAACGCAATATATAAAAACTGAGATAAACATGCAAAAGAGGTACTCATGGAAAAACACACCTTTAATTTGAAAAAAGGCGAGAGGATCTTCCGCATCGCGCTCTCGCTGCTTGCGATCCTTGCGCTGAGTGCGGCGATCACCTACATGATACGCGGCATCATTCTCGATGTCAATACCACTCAACGCCTGCTTGCCGAAGCATTTATGTCCTACGGGACAACGACCGACGCGTCGCCCGAAGTCACTTCCGCTCCCATAAGCACCGAGGCGTCGGTAGAGGTCGGCACACCGCAAAGCATCCCGATCGTATCGGCTTCGCTTTCCGAAAAAAGTGCGGGCATCACGAACTATACTTCCTATACGATCGACGAAAAAGCCCTTGAAAAAGCGACCTTTTCACTCTATGCCTATACCTCGTCGCCGCTCGTTTTGATCCTTCATTCGGACATCGATGAATGCTACGCGCCGGACGGTGCGGCAAGTGTTGACAGCTACTATGACTTCACCGACAGTGATCCCACCCGCACCGTTTTCGCCGTAGGCGAGGCAATTGCAGAGGTGCTCAGCACGTCAGGCATCGGCGTGATCCACGCAAGTGAGGAAGCGACCGATATCGGTTCGACCGTCGCCTACTACCGTGCGCTCTATCCCTCGATCACCTTCGTGCTGGATATACACCGTGACGGACTGTATACCTCCGACGGTAGGCTCGTCCGTACCGACGGCAAGATCGGCAACGCCTGTGCCGCCGAGTTGATGCTCGCAGTAGGCACGGATGCGGCAAACGGCGGCTCGGATTGGCAGGGCAATCTTGCCGCGGCATACCGCCTCAGCTCGCTGATCTCCTCGGCAGAAGAAGGGATCATGCGTAAGACCCTCCTTCGCCCCGAAAGTCTCGGTCAACAGTACGCCCCCTGCTCTCTCTCTCTGTACGTCGGAAGCACCGGTAATACCCTTTCGGAAGCACTCACCTCGGCACGCTTTTTCGCACGCTACTACGCGATCTTCATTCTCTCCTCGGCAAGCATCCTCTAGCACCCCTTTTGGCGAAAAAACCGTCTGAGCAAAGCGAAGATTTCATCGCGGTATAGACACGATTTCATTTCACTAACTGAAAAAGAGAGCGCATTTCGGTTTGAATGATATAATCCCCTTAGAGCAGTCTCGAAGCTTTTTGTTTTTTCGAGTATCTACACTAAGGGGATTATATCATTTCTCGACGAGTCTTGTTCTTTTTTGTGAGTTGCTTTTTACACAGCCGTTTTTTATAGCGCTAGTCTTCGAGGACGGTGAACTTGAGAATATTGCGGATCAGCTCGAAATGCACTTCGTAGCGCTCTGCCGCCTCGTTACCGCTGAGCGAGGATGTCCACGTGGGCTTGACCACACAAAGGAGCGTATCCTCGGCAATCGGCGCAAAGGCGGAGAAATAACCGACGAACTCGATCTTACTCAAAGGAATGCTGTATTCGTCATAAGCGTATTCCGGCACCTCGTCCAGATACTCGGCAAGCGGCATGAAAAGCTCCTGTGCGGCGAAGATCTCATAGACCGCAGGATCGAGAAGGCAGATGAGCATCTGACCGCTCAAAATCCAGTTTTTCGCCTGATTGAGCGACTGAGTGCGCGAGGATGTATCGTACCAGAGATAATCGTCCTCTGCCGCAGCCGCTTCCTGCTTTTCCTTCAGTTGTTCGTCCGAGAGATAGACTATGTCGGTGATCTGCACCGAGATCTTCTTGTCCTTGTTGTAATCGGTATCAACACGCTTTTCAAGCGCGTTTTCCATCTCAACGTACATCTCGTCGGCAACCACCTGAGGACCAACGTAAAGCACCGAAACGTCAGGATCGGTCTTTGTCGCGCACTGCGTCACGCAGACGGTAAAGACGATGGCAAAAAAGCCGATGACGATCACACGCCACTTGTAATGATACCAGAAGTTATCCAGCCATTTTAGGATTTTGTTCATACTGAATGCACCCCGACCCGATCAGTCCTGCGGCTTCATTGTCGGGAAGAGCAGTACGTCGCGGATCGAAGCGTTATTGGTGAGAAGCATGACGAGTCGGTCGATGCCGATACCGAGACCGCCCGTGGGGGGCATACCGTATTCCATTGCGTTGAGGTAATCCTCATCGACGCCGCAAGCCTCGTCGTCACCCTGCGCCTTCATGGCAGCCTGATGCTCGAAGCGCTCTCTCTGGTCGATAGGATCATTCAGCTCGGAGAAAGCATTGCCGTGTTCTCTGCCGAGCACAAAGATCTCAAAACGCTCGGTATAGCGGGGATCGGCAGGGCTCTTCTTGGCAAGAGGCGAGATCTCCACCGGATGATGCGTAATGAAGGTAGGCTGGATCAGCTTTTCCTCGCAGTATTCTTCAAAGAAGAGATTGAGTATATCACCGATGCCGTGACGCTCCTCATATTCGATATGATGCTCCTTGGCAATAGCCCTTGCCTCTTCAAGATCGGTGATCCTGGTAAAGTCAACGCCTGCATACTTCTCAACGCACTCTGTCATCGTCATTCTGGCAAAGGGCGACTCAAGGTCGATGGTATATTCGCCGTAGGGGATGATCGCCGTGCCGAGCACCTTCTTGGCAAGGTGACGGAAGAGCTCCTCGGTCAGATTCATCATGCCCTCGTAATCGGTATATGCCTGATAGAGCTCAAGCAAAGTAAACTCCGGATTGTGGCGGGTGTCCATACCCTCATTGCGGAAAACTCTGCCGATCTCGTAAACGCGATCGATGCCGCCGACGATCAGCCTCTTAAGGTGAAGCTCAAGCGCGATGCGCAGATAGAGGTCGATATCGAGCGAGTTGTGATGCGTGATAAAGGGTCTTGCAGCGGCACCGCCTGCCTGATTGTGCAGATAGGGCGTTTCAACCTCAAGGAAGCCGCGACCTTCAAGAAAGCTGCGGATCTCGGAGATGATGCGCGAGCGCTTGACGAAGGTGTCCTTAACCTCGGGATTGACGATCAGGTCGACGTAACGCTGTCTGTAGCGCAGGTCGGTATTGGTAAGACCGTGATATTTTTCAGGAAGAGGAATGAGATTCTTGGCAAGCAGAACGATCTTCGAGGCATGCACCGAAATCTCGCCGGTCTTCGTACGGAAGACGGTACCCTTCACGCCGACTATGTCGCCGATATCCCATTTCTTAAAGGCGGCATACTCCTCTTCACCCACGTCGTCGCGCTTGACGTAAAGCTGCATATTGCCCGTCGAATCGGCAATGCCGGCGAAGGATGCCTTGCCCATGATACGACGGCTCATCATACGGCCTGCGAGGGAGACCTCTTTTCCTTCAAAGCTCTCAAAATCGTTCTTGATCGAAAGGCTGTCGTCAGTCACGTCGTACTTTGTGATCACGAAGGGATCGTTGCCCGATTCACGAAGGGCGGCGAGCTTTTCGCGGCGGACGCGCCAAACGTCCGAAATATCCTGCTCT
>CAZYFC010000020.1:0-16808 GCA_964646715.1 uncultured Lachnospiraceae bacterium | reverse complement strand
GCTTTCAATGGTGCAGAGGGCAACTGAAAATTGTAATATAACAGCGCATGGGTAGAACTGCTTTGACAGAACTATTCATGCGCTTTTTGTTTAGACTATTCATTGGTAGAGGAGATGTGTTTATATGAGATATGTGAAATTTATAAAAGTAGTGAGTTTTATTTTGTTATTTTCTTGCATTTCAGCCTCATTTGCCGGATGCAACAGAGAAAACAAAGACGACTTAACAGACAAAGAGAAATTCATCAATCAAATTAAGCAAGATTTTAATTGTATAAGCGATTGTGATACAATAGAATTTACTGCAGAGCCATTTGCTCAATTAGCGGATTTATCTGCTATGTTTTCGATTGATTTCAAGATCTATGAAGGGCGTATTTACCTTAATGATATTTTATATGACAGCATCAAAGTCATTGATTCTCCTGAGATATCATATAACAATGCACTTTTAACAAGTGTAAATGAGTCGGCAACAAATGACGAGCTATTTACGGTTATGCAAAAAATGCAAAGCAGTGAAACTTGCTATATGTTAGAAACTGAAAGCACTGCTGCTAAATCTAAAAAAATCGCAGTTTATGTAATTGATGGAAAATATTATTTGGTTAATTTCTCAAATAGCGATGAATTAATTAGAATTCATTATACAGGTGAATAATTGGGAGGATACATAATCCGATGCGATAGAATAGTAGAAACGCACATTAAAAATATGTCGCTTATTGTGTATCACTATTAATATGACATTCATACGCAATAAAGGCAATAAGCTTATATGTAGAATATATGGCTATTCATTAGCGTGGGATTTGAATACCGAAGTAATCCCTTGTAAAGAAAAATACGAACCTCGATTGCTCAAGGTTCGTATTTTTCCTGTTTGGTGCGGGCGACAGGACTCGAACCTGCACTCTTGCGAACTGGTTCCTAAGACCAGCGTGTCTGCCATTCCACCACGCCCGCGTATGTGCGCCCTGCCCTACGGCAAGGCGGCTTTCTTTTTTTAGTCAGCTTACGCGTTGGCAGGTGTGTTTGCCTTGGCGTAGTCCTCCCAAAGCATATCGACCGTCTTTCCGGTGAAATCGATCCAGATGCTCGGCTTATACTTGCCCTGCTTCAAAGCATCGTTCAGCTTCCAGGGAAGCTTGGGGTCAACATTCTCTTCAAGCCAGCAAAGGAAGGCTGCCGTTACGCGGTACGCCTGTCTGTAGTGATGCTTGGGATGATACTTGGGAAGCGCCCAATCTGCCTCTTTGTTGTAGACGCCGAATTTCTCCCTACCGTAGTCGGCAAGACCTTCGGTCAGCCAACCGGGGCTGAAGCTCTTGTAATTCTGTGCTACGTGTACCCATTCGTGCGTAAGGCTGTCTGCATCAAGCTTGAATTTCTTATAATACTCGGTGCTCATGATGACCTTTGCGGTCTCCGAATAGGTGGCGGCAACGCCGTCGTAGTCGGGCATGGGCACGATAGAGGTCTTTCTGATCTCGCCGTAATTAAAGAAATCACAGATCGCTTTGTAACTCTTGTCAAAGCAATCGATGATCATGTCGTAAAGGTGTGCGTCAATAAGACCCTCGCTGTTGTCAAATGTAAGATACTGTTCAGAAAGCTTCGTCATTGTAATACTCCGTTCCCGGTCAATTTTCTGACCGCTTTTATAAAAATCGTATAGTGGATTGCCCGATGCATGGGATCACGAGATCCTATGATCGCTTTCGGCGTACATTTGCCAGAGCTCGTCAAGCGTATAGCCCGTGATCCTCGTGAAGAGCTTCTGCGTATATGCTTCGCACTTGAGCGCCTCGTGGAACTGCTCAACGAAGGTACTGTCCACGTTTTTATCTATCCATATAAAGAATCTGGCAGTCACGCGGTAAGAATCGGTGTAGCTCTGATTCAAAGAGTAAGCGGGAAGCGAGAAGGTGCGATCGTAGGAATAACGGCTGACGTCTGCAATACCCTCGGTGATCCAGCTACCGCCGTTAGCGTTGTTGGCAGCGCTGTATTTTGAATCCTTATACACCTGCAGCGCATGCGTCATTTCATGCGTCAGCGTGTGCATATCGTTGGGATTGGACTTGAAGTGCGAGGGGATCAGATAGATACCCATCACAAGCGGATTGGATGTACCCATCTGGTAAGCCGCCGCGCCTGCAAGCTCGCCGATATCGTAATTCACGTCGTACATGATTCCGTAATTCCAACGCTCGGCAAGTATGGGATAGATCTGATTGAAATGCGTTTCAAGGCGCTTCACGAAGGTCTGGTTGAAGGTGCTTTCAAGATCGCTTGAAATATGCAGGAAAATGCTCGCCACGTCCTCATAGGCAGGCTGTTCTTCCGTCCCGATATCCGTCGTCTCTTCATCCTCTTCGGGCACGTCAAAGGGAACGGTAGGTGTGTAGGCGGGTGCTTCCTCCTCGGCAGAAACCGCACCGATCAGAATGCCCGCCGATACCAGGAGGCAAAGCGTGAGCAAAGCAGAGAGAACGATCCTCATTTTGGTCATGGCGTTTCTCCTTATTCTATCACGACTTCGTGACCGCTTTCGGCAGATTTGTACACGGCGTCAAGGATCTTCATCAGGGTTACGCCGTCTTCGGCAGGTGCAATACAGGTCGCCCTGCCCTCAATGCAGTCGATATAATGTTTGATCTCATTTTCAAAGAGACCGTCAAATGAAAGAGCAGTTTCTACGGAAGAAAGTGTCATATCGGTCATGTAGCCGTTCATTTCACCGTAAAGCTCAAGCCTCGGATCCATTTTCGCGCCACCCTTCGTGCCGAAAAGCTCTATCTTGCCCTCGTTCTTTTTAAGGTTGAGCGAGAATGCCGCCTCTACCGACAAAACGGCACCGTTATCAAACCGAATGAGTGCCGAAGCGAGGTCTTCCACGTTGCAAACATCCTCATCTCCCGCCCCTGCGGAGCGATAGTCTTTCTCGGCCTTGATATGCTTTCTGTCGAAAAGCTTTTGGAAGGTTGCGCCGTAGACAGACACGGGCTTGGGATTGCCCAGTAAGAAGCGCACGAGGTCAATCACGTGTACTCCCAGGTCGATCAGCGGTCCTCCTCCCGAAAGACTCTTATCACCGAACCAGCCGCCGGGATTACCGTTGCGTCGCAGATAGGTAGCTTTAGCGTAATAAAGCTCTCCGAAATAATCCGAACCGATAAATTCCCTCACGATCTTGCAGTCGTTCCCGTGACGGCGCACGAAGCCGATCATAAGGAGCTTACCGCTTTCCTTGGCAGCATTCGCCATTTCCTCAGCCTCGGCAGCGTTCATCGCCATCGGCTTTTCACAGAGAACGTGCTTACCCGCCTTCAAAGCGGCAATCGTACAGGAGGCGTGTGCCGCGTTCCACGTACAGACACTGACCGCGTCTATCTCGGGGACGTCCTTAAACATCTCGTTCATGTCCGTATAGAGCTTTGCGACCTTCCACTTCTCGCCCATATAGGCAAGGCGATCGGGATTGATATCGCAGAGGGCAACCACCCTCACGTCAGGATTGCTGTTGTACGCGGCAAGATGTGTGTCAGCGATGTTGCCGACACCGATAACGGCGATATTGACCATAAAAAGCCCCTTTCATTCTCAAAAGAATCATATACGCCCGCCTTCGGCGCATAACGCAAAAACGTCCGAGGTTATCTTGTCAGCAAGGTGAGAAAGGAGATCGCGTCACCGATATCCTTTTCCGGCTCGTCGCCCACTTCCCTTTCGATCGTGAGAAAGCCGCGGTAGCCAATCTCATCAAGTGCCTTTAAGTAATTGGGGAAATCGACCGAGCCTTTACCAAGCGGCACCTCCTGATAGGCAGAGCCGAGATGCGCAAGCGCATCCTCTACGACATGATAGATCATTTCCGGATCCTTGTCGAAGAGCTTGATGCCGTCCTTGGCATGCGTATGAACGATATATTGTCTGAGCGTATAGACCGCCTTCACGGGGTCGTCGCCCGTTACCATCACGAAATTGGCAGGATCCAGATTGACAGCAACACCGCGCGAAGAGAGAGAATCAAGAAAGCCCTTCAGCACCTCAGCCGTTTCAGGGCCGGTCTCAATGGCAAAGTGCGCCTCCATGGAGTCGGCATACTCCGCAAGCGTGTGGCAAGCCTCCTGCATGATCTTATAGCGGTCGTGATTCTTGTCCTTAGGGATCACGCCGATATGCGTCGTCACCACGTCGGTGCCAAGCTCCTTGGCAAGCTCAAGAATGCGTTTGGATCTCTCGATCAGCACAGGATTCTTTTCGGGATCGGTAAAGCCGAAGCCAAGATCCCCGCAAAGAGCCGAGAAAACGAGCCCATGATCCCTCATACAGGCAAGGATCTCGTTTCTGCGCGTCAAAGTCATATTTTCAGGGGAGTTTTCGCCGGTCGTGGAATACATCTGCAAACCGACTGCGCCGAGGGCGGCAGCCTTGCGGATCGCCGTAAAGGTGTCGGTGCAAAAGGAATCCAGCATTGCGCCGATGGGAAAAGGATACATGGTATTACCGTCCCTTCAAACTGTAGTAAACCGCATGGCAGGTCAATGGGTCTCAATAACGTACAGTGCCGCGGCAAGCTCAGCGATCTCCCCGGACACACACTTTGAGACAGAAACACGCCGAAGTGCCGCCAGATGAAGCCCTTGCGAGAAGAGGGCGTTTGCGGCGGCCAGTCGGTTACTGCGTGAAGCCCTTGTCACCTCAGGCAAAGCACATTTACCCGACTTCAGCTCGAAATAATGCTGAACGAAAAGACGCATGCCAACCTTTGCAAGATACTCTTCCATCAGACTTTCGTCGTATAACGCTTTCAGCGCGGCGTTTTCATCCATTACGCTAACCTGCCTTTCATTATAACTCTGCCTTGTCAAAAAGTCAATAAATCAGCCTAAAAAAAGGCTTTCCTTCAAGCTTTTCTCACAATACTTCAACTGAGTGCCGATCGCTCATCTTCTGTCAACGCGTGACGAAGTGCCGCCTTCACTTCGGCGTACATATAGAGCGAGCCAAGTGCCACGACAGCTCTGCCATCGCGCTTTGCTTCACGGTAAGCAGTCTCAACGGCATGCGCAACAGAGGAAAACGCTTCCGCGAAAACGCCCCTTTCACGAAACACGGCAGCAAACGCCTCAGCGGAAAGCGCACGGGGATTATGAGGCGTAACCGTAAGCACTTTTGCGGTATAAGGTAGTAGCTTTTGAACCATTTCTTCATATGCTTTATCCGCCATCACGCCGCAGACGAGATACAGCCGTTCATTCGGGAAATAGTGAGCAAGCGCTTCGCACGCGGCGTCAATGCCCTGCATATTGTGCGAGCCGTCGAAGAGAAAGATCGGCTCGCGTGAGAGAAGCTCGAAGCGCGCCTTCCAGACAGTTCTTTCAATACCCCTGCGAAGCGCCTCCTCTGAAACGGAAAAACCTCTTCCGCCCAGCAGGCTGATCGCCGTCACAACGGTGGCAAGATTGCGCGGCTGGTACAATCCCATAAGAGGCAAATGAATATCCTCCATGCCTGCGTAGTCGAGGAGCGTGCCGTGAAGATCGGCACGCTTGACTGTCAGCGAACTGCGGTCAACGACCGAAAAAGGCGCGTGCCGTTCGCTTGCCTGCTCTTCAATGATCTTCTTTACCGAATCGATCGTCCCACCGTAAAGCACGGGACACCCTTCTTTGACGATCCCCGCTTTTTCGGCGGCGATCTTCTCAAGCGTGTCACCCAGAAAGCCCTCATGGTCGATCGCGATACCCGTGATAATCGAAAGAAGCGCCTCTTCGATCACATTCGTCGAGTCAAGTCGTCCACCCATGCCGACCTCAAGCACCACAACGTCACAGCCCTTCTCCTTGAAGAAAAGAAAACCGATCGCCGTAATAAGCTCAAACTCGGTAGGAGGATCATCCATGGCCTCAGCTATCGGAGCAACTCTTTCGACGAGCAGGGTCAGATCGTTGTCCGAAATCGGCATGCCGCCGAAAGCAATACGCTCGTTGAACAGCTCGACATAAGGTGACGTGAAGAGCCCCACGCGATAGCCCGCCTCGCGTAAGACCGAATCAAGCATCGCAGAGGTCGATCCCTTCCCGTTCGTGCCGGCGATATGGATACAGCGAAGCGCCTTATGAGGATTGCCCAACCTGTCAAGCAGCTCGGTGATGCGCGAAAGGCCGGGACGGCTTCCGCGCCAATTGACCGAATGAATATAGTCGATTGCATCCTGATAGGTCATTTTTTATACAACCCCCTCACTGCCTTTTTGACGGCGGAATTTGTACAGAAAAGCGCCACGAGAACGATGATGATCAATACGATCTCAATAATAACGATGGGAATGCGAAAAACAAGAGTTTCCAAGGGGGTCTTGTATCGTAACCAAAGCCCCAACGTTCTTAACGCCAGCGATCCGACCGCATGGGAAACGGCGGTGGCAACACTTATAGAAAGCACCGTCATTTTTCTGCCGAGAAGTCCCGCAAGAAAGCCCTCTGCCATAGAACCGAGGGTCACGAGAGGAATCATTTCACCCAATCCGTAATAGACGGCACAGCCCACGAAGTCGCCGACAAATCCAACCGCAAGACCCACGTAAGGACCGAAGAGGCAGCCGGCCATAATGACGGGAAGCGAACCGAAACCTATGCGGATCGAAGTGCCGACCTTGATGGAAGCATATTGCCCGAGAATCACCGAGAGCGCGCAAAGAATCGACGAAAACAGAAGTATCCGCAATTTCGTTTTCCTGTCGGCATTATTTTTTTCCATAAAAAGCGCCTCCTTTATCCTCGTTTCCAGAACAATAAAGAAGGCAGGGCGCCTGTTTTTTGTTTTGTGAAGCGGGATGCAAGACCCAGACCGCAAGCCGAAAAGGCTTTTCGTTCCGACGGCAACTCCCCGTCCCTCGGACACTTAACGAATGGATCTTTACTCTTCTTCGGGCGTTTCGCCCATTTGATAAGGATAGTATATCACAAAGAGAAAAAAAGTCAACACACAAGTGACAATAAGCAGAAAAAAACCTGTACAAAAGCCGCGTTCGTGAAGGAATTGTTAATTTTCCCAAATAGGGCACTTTCTTTACTTGCAATAAAGGGAGAAGGGGTGTATAATAATAGGCGTAAAACAACAGGATTCAAATACAATAAATCATGTGAGGATGTGATCGAATGGGACCCGGAGGATTCGGACCTCCCGGCATGGGCAAAGAAGAAATGTACGCCAAGCTGCGTGAGCCCAAGCCTAAGAATATCAAGGAAGTTCCGCGCTATCTGAAGAATATCACAAAGAGCTTCTTTTCTCGCCTTTTCTATACGGTCGGACTCGTATGGGAGGCAAAACCGTCGCTCGTCTTTCTGATGGCGTTTATGGCGATCTTCAACGGCATTATCCCTGTCGTCGGCGCCTACATATCGGCAAACCTCATCAACGTCATCGCCGACGCCATCGCCAAGGAAGCAACTTCAGGCATGGTTCTGATCGCCCTGCTCTGGCAATTCGGCTTCACCTTCGCCAACAGCCTCGTCAACACATTAAACAACATCGTCACGCGCATTTCAGGTGAAGTGGTCACGAACCACATCAAGGTCAAAATCATGAAAAAAGCAAAGGAGATCGACCTTTCCTCCTTTGATATGCCTGATTTCTACGAGAGAATGGAAAACGCCAACCGCGAGGCAGGCACGCGTCCGGTCAACATACTCAACGCCACCTTCTCGATGATCAGCCGCATCATCAGCATGGTATCCTTCATCGTCGTTCTGATCGGCATTCTGCCCAAGCTGAATAAGCTCGCACCCCTCTTCATGCTCCTCTTCGTAGCGTTCTCAATCCTTTCGGCGGTCGTCAACTTTATCTACCGTCGCAAAAACTTTCTCTATATGCGTCACCGTTCGAAGGACCGCCGTCAGATGTCCTATTATTCCGACGTGCTTGTCAACAAGGATCTTGTCAAGGAGATCCGCCTGTTTGACCTCTCCGATCTCTTTATCGGCCGCTATAACGAGGTTTTCAAGAAATACTTCTCGGGCATCAAAAAGCTCATCCGCGCCGAAGGCATCTGGCAGATCCTCATCACCCTCGGCACGACGGTTCTCAACTGCGTTCTCTTCTGGATGATCGCAACAGGCATTGACGTCATCGGTGACTACTCGCTCTATACGGGTGCGCTCAACTCGGTCTCCTCAGCAGTATCCGCGCTCATCACCACCACGGCAACGATCTACGAGGGTACGCTTTTTATCGACAACATGATCCTCTTTATGAACGAAAAGAAGACGATCG
This sequence comes from uncultured Lachnospiraceae bacterium, assembly GCA_964646715.1. Lineage (GTDB taxonomy): Bacteria > Bacillota > Clostridia > Oscillospirales > CAG-272 > RGIG1993. Next base: position 8,525 of record CAZYFC010000020.1, on the reverse strand, counting down.
TCTCCTCATTGCCCGAGGGCGCGAAGCCTGTGCATCACACCGACCACACTGTCGTGTTCGAACACGTCAGCTTCTCATACCCGGGAACGACGAGAAAGGTACTGAACGACATCAATTTCGTTCTGGAACCACGCGACACTGTAGTGCTCGTCGGCTTGAACGGCGCAGGTAAGACCACGCTTCTCAAGCTGCTCACCCGTCTTTACGACCCAACCGAGGGCAGGATCCTGCTCGATGGCAGAGACCTCAGGGAATACGATCCCAAGGAACTGTACAAGATCTACGGCATCATCTTCCAGGATTTCGGCAAATACGCCTTCAGCGTCAAGGAGAACATCGCCTTTTCAAAACACGATCAGCCGATCGACATGGCGGAGATAGAGGAAGCCGCGCGTCAGTCTGCATCGGATGAGTTTATCAGCAGATTGCCCGACGGCTATGATACGCCCCTCATGCGCTATTTTGAGAAAAACGGCATTGAGCTATCGATCGGTCAGTGGCAGAAGCTCTCGGTCGCAAGAGCCTTCTACAGCGATAGCGACATCCTCATTCTTGACGAGCCGACCGCCTCCCTCGACCCGATGGCTGAGCAGGAGATCTTCAATCAGTTTGACCGCCTTAAAAAGGATAAGACGACCATCTTCGTCTCGCACCGCCTTTCATCTGCCACAACCGCCAACAAGATCCTTGTCCTGAAGGAAGGCGCGCTCATCGAAATGGGCGACCACCGATCATTGATGGCAAGAAAGGGCGAATACTTTACCCTCTTCTCCACACAGGCAAAGCGTTACATCTCTTCCGAAAACGAAAGCGTGCTTGAAGACAACTACAGCGAAAAACACCGTTCGCTTCCTTCTAACGGCACGCCCCCTCACGGCATGCCCCCTAACGGCATGCCCTCTCACGGCACGTCCCCTCACGGCACGCCCCCTCACGGCACGCCCCCTCACGGCATGCCCCCTCACGGCACGCCCCCTCACGGCACGCCCCCTCACGGCACGCCCCCTCACGGCATGCCGCAGGAAAACGAAAGACCGCCAAAGAAGCCCGAATAAATACGACCGGAGGATCCCATGGACGTATTCAGACCGACCGATATACTCCTTCCGAAAAAGGATCATGAAAAATGGGCAGTCATTGCCTGCGACCAGCATACGAGCGATCCGACATATTGGGAGAAGGCAAAGGCAGCCGCAGAAAACGCGCCTTCTGCCCTGAACGTCATTCTGCCCGAGGTCTATCTTGGTGAGGATAACGTCGAAGCTGTCAAGGCCATCAACGAAAGAATGCGCGACTACCTGAAAAGCGATGTCTTCGCGGTATACGAAAACGCGATGATCTATATTGAGCGAAGACTCGCTTCAGGCAAGGTGCGCCGCGGTATCGTTGGTGCAATCGATCTTGAGGCGTACGATTTTCACAAGGGCGCAAAAAGCCCGATCCGCGCCACAGAGGCAACTGTACCCGAGCGTATTCCGCCTCGCGTGAAGATCCGCGAAAACGCCTCCCTCGAGCTGCCGCACGTCATGCTGCTCATCAACGACGGCGAACAAACCGTCATTGAGAAGATAGCCGAGATAAAGGATACCCTTCTTCCAATCTACGATTTTGATCTCATGCTGGGCGGCGGTCATATCAGCGGCTACCTGATGAATGAAGAAACGATCCGAAACACACTTGCCGCACTCGATGCACTCAGGGAGCAGTCACCTCTGCTGTTCGCGGTCGGTGACGGCAACCATTCTCTTGCCACTGCCAAGATCTGCTACGAAGAGGACCCCACCGAGCTGAATCGTTACGCACTCTGCGAGGTCGTCAATATCCACGATACCTCACTGGAATTTGAGCCGATCTACCGCGTGCTTTTCAACGTCGATCCACACGAGGTTCTTGCCGCGCTTTCCGATTACAGCACCCTATTTGAAACGGAGAATCTCCAGGAAGCAACTGTATTGTACAACAACGTAGAGGAAAAGATCACCTTTTCCGCCGTCTCTTCACTCACCGTCTCCACGCTTCAGGATTTCATTGACGATTATCTCTGCAAGCATCCCGAGGCGTCAGTCGACTATATTCACGGTCGCTCCAAGACGCGTGCGCTTGCCCGAAGAGAGCGTACACTCGGCTTTTTATTCGATGGCATGAAAAAGGAGGAGCTCTTCCCCACCGTCGAAAAAGACGGATCGCTCGTTCGCAAGACCTTCTCGATGGGTGAGGCATGTGATAAGCGCTACTACGTTGAGGCAAGAAAGATTAAAGAATAAAAAAGCCGAAAAGACTTGCACTTCCTCCGCCTTTATGCTACAATCAAGTAAAGAATACAGGGGCAATAATCCCCACGACAAGGAGCTTGCCATGAGCCAATTTTCACATCTTTTGCAGGAGCAGATCGATAAGGTCTGTGCAAGACTGCACGAAATGAAGCGCGACGATCTCGCTCTTCTCTTCACCAAATGCTACCCCAACACGCTCGACACTACCACCAAGTTGCTCGATGACGGCTCAGCCTTCGTCATCACAGGTGACATTCACGCAATGTGGCTGCGCGACAGCTCCGCACAGGTACACCACTACCTCCCCGTTGCCAAGGATAACGCCGAGCTTGCCGATATCATCGAAAAGATGATCAAGCGCTACAGCATCTACGTTCCTAAGGACCCTTACGCAAACGCCTTCAACGAATGCGATAACGACCGAGGACACAAGGAGGATATCACCTTCCGTTCCCCTTGGGTATGGGAAAGAAAGTACGAGGTCGACTCGCTTTGCTCGGTCATCTTCATTGCCTATAAGTTCTGGAAGAAGACCGGCAGGATCGGCCATTTTGACGAGGATTACAAGGCAATGCTGAACATTATCCTCGATCTGTGGGAGACCGAGCAGTATCACGCCGAAAAGTCGCCCTACACCTTCGAGCGACCCAATCCCTGGAAGCCCTCCGACACCATGACCCGTGACGGCAAGGGCGAGCCCGTCGGCTACACGGGTATGACCTGGTCCGGCTTCCGTCCCTCCGACGACGCCTGCATCTACAACTATCTCATTCCCGCCGAGATGTACGCAGTTGTTACGCTTGGTTACACCGCCGAGATCGCAAGAGAGATCTATCACGACGAAGCCCTCGCGCTTCGTGCTGAGAAGCTCGCCTCCGAGATCGACGAGGGCATCAAAAAATTCGGCATCGTCGATCATCCTAAGTACGGTAAGATCTATGCTTACGAAACCGACGGTCTTGGCAACTACAACCTGATGGACGACGCAAACGTGCCCTCCCTGCTCTCCGCACCCTACATCGGCTACTGCTCTTCTGACGATCCCATCTATCAGAACACCCGTCGGTTCATCCTATCCGAGGATAACCCCTATTACTTCTCGGGCAAGGTGCTTCACGGCATCGGCAGTCCCCACACCGATCCCGGCTACGTCTGGCCGATCTCGCTCTCTCTGCAGGGACTCACCTCGAACGATCCCGCTGAGATTGAGGAGATCCTCGACATGCTCGTCAGATCGCACGCAGGCACCTATTTCATGCACGAAAGCATTGATGCCAACGACGAACACAACTTCAGCCGTGTTTGGTTTGCTTGGGCAAACTCCATCTTCTCCGAGCTTGTGCTCAAATACGCAGGCTTTGAGATATAATTAAGGATAAAACGACGGTGTGAAGCTTTCACACCGTCGTTTGCGTAAGACTATGAAAAAAATACTCACCCTTTTTCTCCTTCTCGCACTCGCAATCCTTTTGATCGCCTGCGGTGAAAGCGGCAACGCTACCACCGCCAAAGCAAGTGAAGACCTTCTTACGTCTGCAGAAAGTGAGAGCGCCGCCGTAACCGAAAGCGATACCGAAGCCGAGACAACGTCTGCCGAAACGGACGGGGAGACCGCGCATCCCGTGATTCCCGATTCCTACTATACGAATCCGGAGTACGCCTTCAATTGCTCGTCGATCGTGATCCCCGCCGCCTATAACGAGGGCATCGCCTACGATCTTCACCCCTATGTCAAGGACGGCGTGATCTATTTTCTTCTGCCCTCCCGTGCCGACCTCTCCAAAGTCGTTTATCACCTGCTGAAGTCAAACGGCGAGCTTCTGATCGGACGGGTGGCAGATTTCACGAAAGATGACACGCTCTGCAAATCGGTCAATTTGGGCGGTCGCGTCTGTCCCATCGTCGCTTATCGCTCCGACAGCCCGACGCTCTATATCGAGATCGATGACGCCTACGGCACGATTGAAGAGGTACAGGCAGACAGAAGCAAGGAAACGCGCGCTTACGGCACACTTTTACTTGAATGCCGCGACGATATTGCCGAAAAATACGGCTATAAGACCTCCTACCTGAGTACCGAAAACGATGCCGATTCCCCCTGCACGATGTACGTCAAGGGCAGAGGTAATTGGACTTGGTTGAGCAACGACAAAAAAGGCTATTCGATCAAGCTCGAAAAGAAGCTTGATCTTCTCGGCATGAGCAAGAGCAAAAAATGGGCGCTCATCTGCAATACCCCCGACAACGCCATGCTCCGCAATCCCCTCGCCTCCTTCTTAAGCCGCGCGGCAGATATGCCCTATACCCCTTCCGGCGAGATCGTCGACCTCTACGTTAACGGCGAATATTACGGCGCGTTTCTTCTGAGCGAAAAGGTCACGATCGACGATGACCGCGTCGATATCGCCGATCTTGAAGAGGCGATAGAGGCACTGGATCCCGAGGAAAACTACGGCAAGCAGCGTCAGTATTACGACAAAGACCTCGGCTGTATGATGCTCTATTGGACGGACGTGCCCGATCCCGAGGATATCACAGGCGGATATCTGCTTGAAATGGAGATGAGCGACCGTTTCTATAAGGAGGCAAGCGGCTTCACCACACCCGAAGGCTTCTATTACGTCATAAAATCCCCCGAATACGCAAGTCTTGAGCAGGTGAAATATATAGCCGCGCTCGTCATCGAGGCGGAGGAAGCGCTCTTTTCAAAGGACGGTATCAATCCGACCACAGGCAAGGCGTACTCGGACTATTTCGACCTCGAAACGCTCGCAAAAAAATATTGGATCGACGAGATCGCCAAAAACGTAGACGGTGCAAAGACCAGCCACTATCTCTACAAGCCCGCCGACAGCCAGTCGACCAAAATCTTCACAGGGCCGGTATGGGACTACGATATCGCCTTCTCAGACTATTCAAACCCGCAGGATTGGTTCTCGCGTACTGAGAAAAAATTTTATAAGGCGTGCTTTAAGCACAAAGACTTTGCAGCACTCGCCAATGAGATATTCCTTGATATCTACTACCCTGCCGTAAAGACCTTTATCCTTGAGGAAGCTGACAGATTCGTTGAAAAGAACTACGCCTCCATGACGATGAACTATATCGTATGGGATCAGCTCGATATGCCGTATCTCGATTACGTTGAACAGCAAAAGACCTATCTTGAAAAAAGAATTGATTGGATCTATCGGACACTTACGGAATAAGCCGATAGAACGGAAAGGATTACCCTATGCTTACAATCGGAACAACGCTCACGCTCACAACGACCGTCACCGAAGAAAAAACGGCAGCCGCCATGGGAAGCGGCACGCTCCCCGTTTTTGCCACGCCTTCCATGATCGCACTCATGGAAGAGACCGCCTATAAGGCGGTGCAAGATACTCTTGACGAGGGCTGTGGCTCGGTCGGCACGCTGTTGAACGTCAAACACATGGCAGCCACGCCTCTCGGCATGCAGGTCAGCTGCGAGGCAACGCTCACCGAGATCGACGGCAGAAGGCTCGTTTTTGCCGTTAGAGCATTTGATGAGGCGGGCCCTGTCGGGGAGGGCATTCACGAACGCTTCATCGTTCAGAACGAAAAATTCCTTGCAAAAACCAACGCCAAGCGTTCATCACGATGAAAGAACTTTATCTCGGTCTTTCGACCCATCGAAAAATCGCACCCGAGGCGCTTGACGCTGTGAAGACTTCCACCCTCGCTGTTCTTTCGGATGAGCAGCGGCGGGCAAACGCCGAGGGCAAACGCCTTGTGATGCTGAACAGCCTCGCCGAAGGAGGCGATACGCTCTGTGCCGAAGCCGCGCTTGCACTCGGCATCCCGTACATCGCCCTTCTGCCTCGTCCCCAAAAAAGCTACCTCGAGGACTTTTCTGAAACCGCACGGGAGGAGTTTCTCTTTCTGTGCAGTCAGGCACGTGAACTGCTCGTCTCCCCCGATATTGAGGGAAAGGGGCTTGCAGACTACGACTATCTCTACCGTCAGGCATCGATCTACGTCGCTGCCTTTCCCGACATTTTCTTAGCGCTCTGGGACGGCGTCGAGGGTAAAGCGGGCGGATGCGGTGCCGCAGAGGCATACGACTTCGCCCATAACAGAGGCTACAACGATCCTGACAAGCGTCTGCCGCGTAAATGCCGCAGGATCATCCACATCCTCACTCCGCGCGAAGGCAAAATGCAGCAAGATGCAGGAGCAATCACCTACTCCATGTACAAAGGCAGCTGATCCCGCCGCACGAAAAGTGAAGGAAAATAAACAGTGGATCCAACGGTGTATATTACCCATATGACCGACGACGGTCGCATGCAGACTGTCAAAGAGCATCTTGAATGAATCAGACTGTTGCTGAAGCCGACCTTCCTTCTCTCCTTTAAGTGCCTGCCCCTTTATTACTCCGGCGCGACTGACGCAGAGGATGCACCTGTTGAAGAGCAGTACGCTCAAGTGCCTTCTTCTGTTACGCCCTCCGCCCTTTCGGTGAGGAAAATGGGATCGTGCATGAATGCCTTAACCGTTGAATCACCTGCAAAGTCATTTTTTGTATCCATCATACAGGTTGGGAAGGATCTCGCACAAATTGCGATATTCAACGCAGCACTGCTCCGCCATACCTCTTGCCATCTCGTCCGTTATAACGAGCTTGCGGAGGAGCTTGCTTTTCATCGTTTTGCCAAGCCAAAATCTGCTTATCATACACAGACCATCCGCGGTTTTGTTTATGAGCAAGACCTTCATCCTTAGTCCTCCATAATTGATTAGTTACACTTGCCGCAATCGGAGCAACCGTTGCAGATAAGCTTTGAGCCGCATTTGTGGCAGTTCTTGCCGTAATGCGGAACGTACAGCTCCCCTTCGGGGATGGGCAAGCCCCATCCGTCGGTGAGCTTCCACTCCATAGGCTTGCCTGCAAAGTTCATTCCCGACTTTGCTGCCATTTCTGCTTGGACGAGCTTCTTCGGGATATGATACCGCCTGCCGTCCTTGATAAACACGGTTCCCGTTTCGATAAAGCAGAAGGTGATATTGTGTGCCACACATTCGGCACGAAGATTTTTCACCCAATCGAAATGGCAAGGTCTTGCTCCGTCGTAGTTCTCACCACCACAGATGACCTGCTCGATCTGACCGTCAGCGAGATATTTTTCAATGCTGACCGCACCGATAAATGGCGCGCACATAATGCCCTTATGCTTAAAGGGGAGCTCCAGGAGTATCGGGATACGCTCATCGGCTCGTTTTTGATTCTCGCAGGTGACGTTGAAAAAGATGTTAGCCCAACCGTCGCCCCAATCACTCGGCAAATGATCTCTCACGCGCTCGGGACGCTTGGTAAGCAGAAAGAACTTCACGTCGGGGCGTTGGCGCATTACCTCCCAAGCATCATCACGCCACTCGTCAGCCCCCTCCACGAAGAAGTCCGAGGACATACAGACACGGATCAGCTCGCCGCTTTGTATCTTATATCTTCCATCACGGAATTTGGACAGCGGATAATTAAATGCGCTTGTTTTGGTAACTGCCGAGCTGTCGCCGTTGTTATGTACTCTATCAAGAAAATACATATAGCAGTTCTGACAGCCCTCGGAGCATTTCACGCACCCGTGCCACGGATTCCATATATCGTGCATGCCTTATCTCCTTTTGTACATATCAACTATCGTCTTTTCCTCGGTTTCGGCTCGGGCAGCTCCTCGTACATCGCTTCAAACAGCCTTTTCATAAAAACGCTGTCTTCGATATTATCGACGAGCAGCATTTCCTTAGCCCCCTCATACGGCAATTCCCACGCCGCATCTGGCATCAATGCAACCGCAGACGGCGTGGGCTTGACGAGAAGGCGGTTATCGTAAATACCGCCGACCACCTTGCCGCTGTAATATAGCACGTATTCACCCATCATCGCACGCGCGGAAAGACCCTCACATTGTTCTAAAACGAAATCCAGATATTCTTTACTGCTTGCCATAACCTACCTCGATAAATTGAAATTTGTTTAGTACCCACGAGCTACCGTTGAGGCATAGAGCAACAAAATAATAAATAGTCCGATTGCCGTCCCAAAGACAATATTGCTGACGGTTTGCAATTTTTGATTGCTCAATTTCAGATTAACAACATTCAAAATTATTGAGGCAACTATAATCGCCATAGCTATGTATGCAAGGACAGGATGTGATCCATCGCAAATATTTTCATACATACTGTGTCGAAATACGACTTCTGCTATTTCACCTTCTTGATTGG
>CAZYFC010000019.1:0-17072 GCA_964646715.1 uncultured Lachnospiraceae bacterium | reverse complement strand
CGAGGTTTACTCCAACACCGGCGGTCAGGCTTCCAAGGCATCCCAGGTCGGTCAGGTCGCACAGTTCGCAGCAGCAGGTAAGGGCATCGGCAAAAAGAACCTTGCCGAGATCGCTATGTCCTACGGCTACGTCTACGTTGCACAGATCGCTATGGGCGCTGATATGAACCAGACCATCAAGGCGCTCGTTGAAGCAGAGGCTTACAACGGTCCTTCGATCATTATCGGCTACGCTCCTTGCGAAATGCACGGCCTTAAGGGCGGCATGACCAACTGTCAGCAGGAAATGAAGCGCGCAGTGGACGCAGGCTATTGGCACCTCTTCCGCTTCAATCCCGCAGCTAAGCTTGAAGGCAAGAATCCCTTCACGCTCGACAGCAAAGAGCCTACCGGCGATTACAAGGAATTTATCAAGAGCGAGACGCGTTATGCAAGACTCGTTCAGCAGTTCCCCGAAAGAGCCAACGAGCTCTTCGAGCAGGCTGTTGCCAACGCACAGGCTAAGTACGAAAGACTTACCAAGTACGGCAAGCTGTACGAATAATCCTATTGCAAAGATCAAGGGGAGAAGCCTTCCGCGGAAGGCTTCTCCCCTTGATCGCTTTTTGAGAAGCGATCCCGTTAAGACACAAACGCCATCCTTCTCAGCGTGATACTTCGTTAAGAGTATCACGCTGAGAAGGATGGCGTTTGTTTATCAGCAATTATACACGCAAGTCGCCGCTTGCAACCTTGCGATCGATAAAGGCGTGAATGCGATTGGCGGGATTGAGAAGCGTGCTGATCGACTCGTCATGATTGAGCGTATCAATGATGAGCGAGACGTACTTGCACATATTGACCTCACAGTACCAGGGTCTCTCAATCAGCTCCTGAGGACGGTAGATGAGGTTGGTGGTGAAGATCTTGTCGATCAGGCCGTCGGCATAAGCCTTGTCCATGATCTCAAGACCGTTGCAGAAGAGACCGAAGGTGGCGAAGACGAAGATCCTTCTCGCGCCCTTTGCCTTAAGCTTCTGTGCGACCTCGATGATCGAACCGCCGGAGGAGATCATATCATCCACAACGATAATATCCTTCCCCTCAACGCTCTTGCCGAGGTATTCGTGTGCCTCGATGGGGTTCTTGCCGTCAATAATGACAGAATAGTTGCGCCGCTTATAGAACATACCGAGCTCAAGCTTCAGCACCGAAGAATAGTAAATGCAACGGCTCATGCCGCCTTCGTCGGGAGAAACGACGGCGATGTCCTTGGCATTCAGCGAAAGACCGGGAATATTCTTCACGAGCGCTTTGATCATCTGATAGGTGCAACGGACATTTTCGAAACCGCTGAGCGGAATGGCGTTTTGCACTCTTGCGTCGTGTGCGTCGAAGGTAATGATGTTTTCAACGCCCATATGTACAAGCTCTTGCAGCGCAAGGGCGCAGTCGAGCGATTCTCTGCCCGAGCGCTTATGCTGTCTGCCCTCGTAAAGCATGGGCATGATGATGGAAATACGTCTGGCTTTGCCGGCAATGGCGGCAATAATGCGCTTAAGATCCTGGAAATGATCGTCGGGACTCATGGGAACGACGCGCTCGTACATCTTATAGGTAACGCCGTAATTGAATACGTCGGCAACGATAAATACGTCGTGACCGCGCATCGAATGGTGCAGACAGCCTTTTGCCTCGCCGCTTCCGAAACGGGGGCAATCTGCCTCAACCACGAAACTGTGTACCGAGCTTCTCCACTCCATCAGGTAACGGTCTACCTGTTTGGTGAAATCCTCACAGCCACGCATACCGATAACACTCAGTTCCCCAAAAAGTTCGCTGCTCATGGTTTCCTCCCAATTCATATCGAAAAGTTGATATATTCTAAGCTATATTGACAGTGTACCACAAAAAGCGCCCATTGTGAAGACCTTTCGACAAAATCCCTTGTAGAAATATCCCCCGTCACAGACGCATTCTGTGTGCGTTTTTCACAAAAGGAAGAAAAACAGCTTTCCCGTTTAATCCATCGGTGTATCGGGAATAAGGGTAATATCGTTCTTGATATTTTTCAGAATGATGTAGGTCTTGGTCGCCTTCACGCCCTCGAAGCCCCTGACCATGCGGTAAAGTGCCTCAAGGCCCTCCGAAGAGTCGATCAGGATCTTGAGGATAAAGTCGAAGTCACCCGCCACGCAGTAGCAGGAGATGATGTTGGGATTCTGATTGACGAAATTAATAAAGGATTCGATGTGACGCGGATGGTCGATGCCCACCTCCATGACGGCGGCGATATCGTTGCCGATCTTTTTCTGATTCACGATCAGCGTGTACTTGTCGATTATGCCGCTCTGCTCGAGCTTTTTGATGCGCTCGGTAACGGCGGAGATTGAGAGATCGATTTCGTCTGCAATGGCAGACGCCTTCGTTCTTGCGTTTTCCTTGAGAATGTTAAGGATCTTAAGATCGATAATATCCATGTCTTCATTCCTTTCTTTTATATCGGGAGAGGTCATTGTCCGGAAGGTCGCTGTAGTCTGATGGTCTTTGCCGTAAAAATTTCGGTAAATCGGCCAATGATTGCGTCCTTTTCGGAAAAGAGCATTTAGATTATACCATATTTTTTCCAAGAATAAAAGTGCTTTTCAAAAATTGATTTGAAAAATTCACAGTTTTTTCGTATATTTTCTCTTGAAGTCCCGACTTGTGTCGGCTAAAGGCTTTTCATGGCAAAAAAAGTCGCCCGACAGCTTTTGGGAGAACTCAAAAAAATTTTCGGTTCTTGATAAAATTAGAAAGGATGGCATTCTTTCTCGCTGCGCGGGGAAGAATGCCATCCTTTATTTTCGGTTACGCTTTGTCGTGACCGGATCAGTCCTTGAGGATAAAGCCTGCCTCGGCAAGCGTTGCGTTATCACAGGTGATACCGTCACCCGCGTCGCCAAAGTCGATGCGAATCTCGCTTGCGCCTTCGGGAAGCGCAATATTGATGATCGCAAACTCGCCCTGACCGAGCTTCGGTGAGGTATAAAGCACACTGCCGTCCACCGTGATCTTACAGATAATGGAGGCCTTGTAGCCGTCGCCTGTGTTGTTATACGCAGAGTCGTCAATACCGACAACACCTACGAAGGCAGTTGCGTTTTCGGGAATATCGTAGATAAAGTAACCGATCGCGTTGGTGCTGATACCGTGCTCGAAGGTCGTTCCGTTGGAGCTCGTCGTGCCGCCGAGCGAAAGCGTGGTGTTGTTCATTGACTTATTGATAGCGATAATATCGTTCCAGCCTGCCACAGCCACCTTGTAATCCGCGCCGATATATACGTCGGGCGTTATGACGCTGATAGCCTTTCTGACAGTAAGCGTATAGGATTTCACGGTAGAAACGCTACCCTTGCTGCTTATCGCAACAGCCTTGACGACAGCGGTCTCGGTCACTGAGACAGGACCGGTATAGAGCGTCGAGGAGGCGGAAGGCGTTGAGCCGTCGGTGGTATAATAGATCTTCGCGCCGTCCTCTGTGGGAGTCAGCGTCAGCGTGGTCTTTTCGTCGTCATAGACAATGGAGGACTCAATGCCGTTATAGCTGATCACGTTGAACTGATGCGAGAAGGCGGTGCCAACGCCGTCGCCCTCGGTGATGGCAACACGGAGGCGACAGGAGCCACTCAGCGTGATACTACCCGTAACAGTCATAGCCGTCCCGGAGGTCATGGGGTCGCTACCGTCGATCGTATACTTCACGACAGAAGAGGCAGAAGCCGTCGTCACCGAGATGGGAAGGCTGATCTCACCGCCGTATTGGCTGAGCGAGAGCTTTGTGATCTGCATGACGTAACCACAGCCCGCAGGAAGATTGCCGAGCTGAACGACAGAATCCTTCGTGACAGTCTGAACGAATTTTTCCTTCGAGGTCGTGGTGTTATCCTTCCAATAGGTGAGCATATACTCGCCCTCGCCGAGAATATCGGCAAAGGATACCGTCACGTCCTTCATATTAGCGGCAGAGATACCGCCGATATACCAAACGCCGTCCTTTTCCTTTGCCACGCTGACGTAAGAACCTATCACGCCGTCAAGGAAGACAGTTCTGTCCCAAACGGTGGGGATCGCACGGATCATTTCAAGCGCGGGGTTCGACAGGATCGATTCGGGTGCAGTGGCAATCACCGTCAGGGGAGAATCGACCACAACGAGCGAAGCGATCTGCATAGCTGTGTTCACGTCAGGTGTGAAGTCAGCGTGACCGGAGAGAAGACGGGTGTAATACTGCGCGGTAAAATATTTAGCCTGATCGACGTAGGCCGTTCTGGACATATTTTCAAGACCGCGAATACCCTCGCGGGTAAGCTCGTTAGGATACAGCACCTGGTAGGAGATGGGCTTATGCACGCCGTGGAAGTCCACGATGATCTGCCGCGCGATCGCCTCTTCGAGCACTGCCTCCTGAATCGACTGCGTCACACGCTTTGTCTCCACGTCAAAGAAGTCGAGCTTGATGCCGTAGATATGGTAGGAGGTGATCTTATCCAGCACGCTCTTGGCACTGATGGCGGCGTTGATCTGCAGGCCGCTGTGGCCATTCGATACAGCGCACCACAGGATCTGCTTGACGTTGTTTTCCTCCGCGAGAAGACCAAGCTCAAGCAGCTTATCCTCGTAATCGCTCCAATTGGTATAGCCTTCGTCTATGATATTGTAGGCAAAGCCGAGTCTTGCAGCGTTCAGCGTATACGTGATCTGCGGATCGAAGGGGACGCTGAAATCGTTGATCCACGACCAGGTGCTCTTACCCGGCTCGATCCAATCGTAGACCTCGATCGACGAGACGTCACCGTCTATGCCGAGGGCCGTGTGATAAATGATAGGATTATTGACGATATCGCCAAGATCCTTCGAATAATTGATAATGCGCCAGCCGCTCACAATATCGCCGGATGCGGAGAAGTTATCGAAATCTCTTCCCGATGTCCAGGATCCTGTCACCTTAAACGTGTTGTTGCCGACCGACACGAAGTTCGTGCCGATGTAGGTGTCGCTGACGTAGCCCTCCATCAGGGCAACGTAACCGCGGTTTGCGGTCAGCTGGATCATAAGAGGTCCCGTCAGCTTGGCACTCTGACTGATTGCACCGTAAGAGGAAGAGGTGATGGCGGATTCGTAGTTCGAGCTGTCAACGCCGTACCAGACCTTCAGCATATTATTCACAGAGAAGGCGGTCTGTTCGCCGTTAATAACACGCGACTTGTCGGTGTCGGGCAGGTTATAGCGGAACGCCACACCGTTGTCGTAAAGCTTTACCTCGATGGAGAAGGCGTAGCCCTCGTTTTCAAGGCAGACCGTGGCCGCAACGCAGTCGTCTGTCAGCTCGGAGAAGTTGCCTAGGAAGGGATAGCTTGCCGTAATACGCTCGGCGGAGGGCTCGGTAAAGGAAGCCCCCGTAAAGCCGACGAAGTTGCTGGCGGTAAGCCCCATGGCAGACTCTGCCACGATCTCATCTCCCTCGCCGTTTGCCAGCGAATAGACGATCGCGCCTGAAGCATTTTTCTTGACCGTCATCACAAGCTCGCCGTTAAGACTGGTGATCGTGACGCAGTCGTCAGTTTTGGCAATATGCTCCGCCTCAACGAAGTCGCCAGCTTCGTCTGCTGTCGTATCGGCACCCTCAGTCGTGCTGTCTTCAGCCTCAGGCGTCGTGCTGTCATCACCCTCCGACAGCGTGGTGGTGTCATACATCGGCTGCGTGGTCGTTTCAGCGGCCGTTGTCCCGCCGTTATCGCCGCAAGAAGCGAGCACAAACAGGCTTGCCGCCAGAAGAAGGATCATCAAAAGGGTCAGCAGTTTTTTCATAACGCGCTCTTTCCGCCGCAGTTATGCGGCACAAAAAAATAAATAACGCCGTGGGCTCTCGCCCTATATTTTCAGTATATCATAGCCCTTCCTTTTTTTCAAGACGGTTTTTGTAAAATATCCCCCTTTTTTCCAATTGACCGAGGTGCACCCTATATTAAGACAAATTGAGATAAAAAACGTCTCAAGACAAGCGAAGGCGTTGACAAACGCCCCCTAAAATGCTACAATAAACCTATTAAGGATGAAAGGAGGAAGCTTTGTGGCACCAAACCGGAAGAAGCAGAAGATCAAGGACTCGGTACAGAAGCAACGTCAGAAATTCTCCCTGATCCACCAGATCCGCAACAACAAAAAGGCATTTATCGTCTACAGCGTGCTTGCCGCCCTCACAGCGCTCTTCACCGTGCGTTGCGCTGTCATTGCCCAGTGGGAGAGCGTGTTCGTCTGCGTTCTCGCCCTTCTTCTCTATCTCATCCCGCCCTTCGTTGAGAAGACCGCCAAGATCGAGTTGCCCACCACGCTTGAGATCCTCGCCTTCGTCTTCGTCTTCTGCGCGCAGATCCTCGGAGAGCTGGGCAACTTTTATATCCGCTTTCCTCTCTGGGACTCCCTGCTCCACACGGTCTGCGGCTTTATGTTTGCCGCCGTGGGCTTCTGCCTCGTCGACATCATGAACAAGGGGCGCTTCAACAAATTCGATCTTTCACCGCTTTTTCTCTCCTTCATTGCTTTCTGTTTCTCGATGACGATCGGCGTATTCTGGGAGTTCGTGGAATTCGGCATTGATCTTATCTTCCACACCGATATGCAAAAGGATTTTGTCATTTCCGACTTTTTCACAGTCAAACTCGATCCCGAAGCACGCAACAAGGTCGTTGCCGTCAAGGATATTCTCCAAACGGTGATCACCACCGAAAGCGGCGAGGTCATCACGCTTGAGGGTTATCTCGATCTCGGCATTTACGACACGATGAAGGATCTGCTCGTCAACTTTGTGGGCGCGATCATCTTCAGCTTTATCGGCCACTCCTACGTCAAAAAACGCGGTAAGGGCAAATTCGCCGCGCAGTTTATCCCCGTTTCAAAGCAGAGCGGCACTCCTCAGGAGATTTCTTCCGAGGACGGTTCAGCCGAACCTGATGAAGCCTCCGCAGAGAAAGCCGACGGTAGCGGCGAAGCAAAAACTGCTTTATAATGCCTGACAAAAACAGCAGAGAAGAGGACGTATTCCTGAGGACTGCTTTTGAAATTCAAAAGAACAGATTCCCTGCCGACAGAACAAGGGCATAGAATGCTTGTGTGGATGTCCGATGATGCAGGTTTTATTAACAAATAGTAGAGAAGCACGTATGATGAGCGATAAAAACCGTCTGTCATAAGTGCTTCTCGCGTTATTATCGATAGGTTTCTTCCTGAAAGTAAAGTGACGTGTTTTGCTTTCGCAAAGCGTGAAATACTGTTCTGCCGGACAAGGCATACGATGCACCGCACTTGTATCCACAAATGCAGGAATACGGCATACCTCTTTCGAGATATGCCGTATTCCTTTTAAAAGCTGTCTTTTAGCACATTCGGCTAACAGAGCTCGTTTTTTGTTTATCGTTCAACAGATCAAACGTTAATTTCTTCTTCAGTGGAAGCTTCTTCAGCGGGAGCTTCTTCGGCGGGAGCTTCTTCATCAAGGAAAGCAAAGTCACTCTTTCTGCGTGCCTTTTCAACCTTAGCCCGCTTCTTGGAGGCCTGCTCTTCCTCATAATTTTCAGGGAAGGTGATCTCAGGTGCGCCTTCCGGGTAAGCCTCGCAAAGGAGGTCGGTGGGAAGCGGCACGCCTTTGACGATGCGAAGAGCAGCGAGAACGAGAAGCGCGATGGCAAGACCTGCACAGCCGACGGAAAGCACGATAAGAAGGTAGATCGGATACTTCAGCTCAGCGGATGTTGCGATAACGGCAGGGAAGATCGAGTTGGCAACGGTAAGCGTCAGCATGGGAACAGCCATGGCCACGATGCTGTTGGTCATCGCGTAAACGGCAGTCATAAAGATCGGTGCAAGGATGAAATAAATCCAGAAGGAAGCTTCGGGGAATGCCAACGTGAGAATATCCATAGCGGAATAACCGTCGTAGCTGAAGATCGAAGCGATACCGAGGAAGAGACCGTAATAAGCGTAGTTAGCAACGAGCGGCAGGACGATACGGAGCACCTTGCCGAGCGTACCCTTGCAGATACCGGATCTACGGAGGAGGAACCAGCCGAACGCAAGGAAGAGCGCGTCAAATATCGTCTTCACGACGAGATAGATTACCGACCAGACGTAGTTCTTGGCAAAGAGCGAGTAGACTGCTGCGGGAGCGAGCAGCACGAGAGCTGCAAGCAGACCGATCGTCCAGGGCAATCCTGCGGGGAAGAAGGGTGTAAGGCCGATCTGATAGCTACCGCTACTCTTCGCAAGAAAGATCATGATACCGACTATGCCGGCAAGCAGGATCACGAGCTGGAAGATGCACATAACTGCCGTAGCGTTTTCGTTATAGAACTTCGTGCGGAAAAGCTCGAAGTTGATATAGCTTTGTCTTTCGTCATCGGACTTGATACCGACGATCGCACCGCTCTTCTGTTCAACGAGGGCGCGGGCATCCTTCAGCTTGATCGTGAATTCCTCTTCGGAAGCCACGTCACCGAGCCCGAAG
This sequence comes from uncultured Lachnospiraceae bacterium, assembly GCA_964646715.1. Lineage (GTDB taxonomy): Bacteria > Bacillota > Clostridia > Oscillospirales > CAG-272 > RGIG1993. Next base: position 8,551 of record CAZYFC010000019.1, on the reverse strand, counting down.
AGAGAGGCATCGATCCTTGCGTTGTTGTAGTAAAAATTCTGAAGTGCGGCATAAGCCTCTTCAGAGAAGCCGAAATAGGTTTCGGGGAGCGTAGCGATATCGGGGTTATCGGAAACAAGCTTATCCCAGGTAGGAACGACCGAGGTGTTTCTGTTATAGGTGATCACGGCGGAGTGATCGGCAGGCAGCGCGACGAGCATCATAAAGATGTTTTCCTTGCTCTGTTCCGTCGTGTTACTCTTGTCAAATTCCTTGCCTGCACTCGACTCAATTTTATCGAGATCGACAAAGCCTGCCTCATCGAAGTTGATAAAGAGGGCGTCGATAGCGAAAGCAGCCGAAAGCAAAACAGCAAGCACAAGAATGGCAACGCCGTATATGTACAAGTATTTATGCTTCAGGATGTGGCTTACAAAAGGGGAAGTCGTCTTATCCATAGATACACTCCTACACTTTCTATTATCTTACCTATTCATGGTATCACAACCGAGGATATTTGTCAAGGGCTGACAAAAACCTTTTTGAAAAAAAGCGATTTTTACTCAATTCCTCACAAAAAGTAGCGCCGCCGGCCGCAAAAAAAGCAAGTCAGAAGACGACTTATACCGCTTCAAAAGCAGCAAGGCATTCAATGCAGACCTTCGCCTCCGCAAGCCCCGAAGGCGTCAGCGTCTCGCTCTCTACCACGATGGGAAGCGCATGTGCAAGAGCGTAGTCGTATACCGCGCGGATCGGAGCATCGCCAAGACCGAGCGGCTTGCCGTCACCGTTTGCAAGCCCATCCTTCAGGTGGATGAGGGCAAGACGGTCCTTCACACGCTCAAGGAGCGCAAGCGGATGCTTCATGCCGATATACGCCCAGAAGATATCCACCTCAAGCATGATCCTCGAACGATACAGCAGCTGCTCATAGACGACTGAACCGTCGGCGTTCGGACAGAACTCACCGGCATGGTTGTGATAGCAGAGCGTGATACCCTCTTTTGCGAGCGCATCAAACAGACGGTTGGCGTTTTCAATAAAAAAGTCGAGCTTTTTCTGCGAGGAAAGATCGTAGCCCGGAATAACGTAATAGCGGTTACCTATGGCTTTGTGATAAGCGACAGTCTCTTCATAGCGATAGAGCAGATCGTCAAAGGAGGAGTGCGTACCCGTCAGGGTAAGCGCATATTTGTCAAGAAGCGAAGAAACCTCTTCGGCCGTTTTTCCGAAAAAGCCCGCAAATTCAACACCCTGATAGCCAAGCTCGCTCACTTGCCTCAGCGTGCCCTCAAAATCACTGCCCATCGTATCTCTCAAGGAATACAGTTGGATCGAATACGCATGCTTCATATATAGCCACCTCGCAGAGTAGTATTTTATCTACAGTATAGCATATCAAGTCCGAAAGCGCAAGAGAAGAAAGCACAAAAAACTTACTCCGCGTCCTCCTCTTCCCTCAGGCGCAGAACGCCCGCCCGACCCTTCTCTTTCATTCTGCGTCCCAGATAGACGAAGGGCGTATCCAGAAGGCTTGTCACGATAAAGATGAGGTAGCTTGACAGCATGATCGACACGATTGTTCTGCCGTCATACCAGCCCATAAACGCAACAAAGGTGAAAATGGCAGTATTGATGATCTGTGAAATGAGCGTTGAGGCGTTATTACGCAGCCACAGAAAGCGATTTTCGTCACCTGTTTTCTTGGTGGTAAACGCCCACCATTTGTGATACAGCCAAACATCGAGGCGTTGCGAGACGACGTAGCCCAGAAAGCTCGCCAGAAGCATACGGGGCGTCGTCGAAAAGATCGCGGCAATATGCTCACTCACCCAGTCGTTCGAGGATGGGGTATACAGCATCCAATATTGGGTGAAGATCAGCATGGCGAGCGAGGTGAACACGCCCACCCAGACCGCTTTGGCGGCGGCTTTTTTTCCCTCGTTTTCGCTCAGAATATCGGTCACGAGGTAGGTGGAGGCGAACATAACGTTGCCAAGCGTCTGCTCCAGACCAAAGCCCTTGATCAGGATCAGCACCTCAATATTGGCAAGGACGGTGGCGATCACCGTCATAGCATAGAGGCCTGCCTTACCGAACAGACGGTATGCCAGAAGCACCGCCCCATAGATCAGAATAACCGACCCGATCAGTAAAAACTCGTTCATTGCGGCTTCCCTCCTCTTTTATCGGCAGCTCTCAGTAAATACACCGCCGGAACACCCCTTTCATAAGTCAAAAAAACTGCGCCCGTATGGGCGCAGTATCATGTTTCGTTTGCCCATAGTTTTGTTTTAGGACAGGATGGTTTCGAACTGTCCGATCGCATAGACCATTGTAGCACGAAAAACGCGAAGAATCAAGTCCTGTTCGCATTTTTTCAGAGAATTTCAGAGGATCATCCGCGCACGCTTGCCTTGAGGATCGCCGCTTCGCCGTCAATCGGACGGACTGTGAAGCACTCCACGCTTGCCGGGATGATGAAGGTCTCGGCGTAATGCACCTCGTAAGGGCTGAAAGCATCGGTCGGGCTTTCGATCACAACACCGCGTCCCTCCACGACGTTCGCCTGCACCACCGAGCCGTCGGTCTTCATCAAATGCTTGCCTTTCAGATGACAGCGGCGCGTTTCAATAAACTCCCTCTCGTGAAGTCCCGTTCGCTCTTCGACGTAATCCTCACTCTGTTCAAGCGTTTCAAAACGGTTAACAAGATGCTTCATCACCCAGGGCGTGGTGCGATCCCACTGGATCACGTGCCTGCCGTGATGGATATGCACGGGGCGAGGCAAGCCGTCCAGTCCGAGACGAGCCCAGTCCCATAGCTTGAAGGTGAAGATGTAGGGCGTCGCGCTGATCTCAAGCACCATCGTATTCGCGCCCGAGCAATGCACCGTACCCGCAGGAATCAGAAAATGGTCGTGCTTTTTGGCGGGGATCTTGTTCACGTAGTCCTCTGCGGGGAAAATGATCTCGCCCCTTTGCGCTCTCTCAAGCTCGGCAAGCATTTTCTCGCTGTCAACACCCTCTTTTAAGCCGAGATAGACGTAGGTGTTCTCGTCGGCATCGAGAATATAGTAGCTCTCGTCCTGCGTATAGTGCATGCCGAAGGTGTGCTGGATGTATTCGGTCAGCGGATGCACCTGCAAAGAGAGATTCTGACCGCCCATCGTATCGAGAAAATCAAAACGGATGGGGTACTCGTCGCCAAAGCGCGCGTGCACCTTATCGCCGAGCAAACGGCGCGGGCGATAGAAGACCACGTCAATGGAAGGCACTTCGATGCGATTGTCATCAAACTGCATGTAAATGCTGTTTTCCTCAGGCACACCGTCAAACGCCCAGGCGAAATTCTGCGAGCTGCGGTCGAGGTCACAGACCTCCTTCATCCATTGACCGCCCCACACCTCAGGCGCAAAATAGGGCACGAGGCGAAAAGGACGCGATGCAAAGGTCTCAAGACCTGCGCGGAAGCCGTCACCGCTGACCATTTTGGGATCGTTCTGAAGATTCGTATCGAGCAAATAGTCGAGTCTTGCGAGCAGCTTGCGCTTGAGCCTGTCAACGGCACGCCACTCAACGAAAAAGCCCTGCTTGAATTTTGCCAGCTTGGGAGCTGTCGGATTGTTCGTCTTCCAGTTGGTCGCACCCTTCAGGAAGCGGCACTGGATCTCCCAACGGGCAAGATCAAGATAGACGAGAAGATCTCCCTCCGCCACCAAAGAGGCACCCACACCGATCACGGCAACGAGTCCGTCAGTTTCTGCAATGCGCGCGCGCAGGGCGGCAAGCCTGTCTTCGTCCACAAAATCCTTGATAAGAAGCGTATTCATCACACCGAAAACGCGGTCGTCGGTGATAAAGGGGGCGATCTTTTCGTTATACGCCTCATCGTCTATCATCGCATCCTCTGCCGAAAACCATGTGGCGTTCAACGAGGCAAGGCCTGCCTTGACCTCCTCTACGTCCACCTGGGTGTAGCATTCAAAGGTCACAATCTTCGCGCCACGTGCCTTGATCGCCCTTTTCAGCTCTTCTGCAATCGCATCGTAGCCTCGCCACGACGCATAGCCCTCGATCTTGAGAGCGGGATATTTATCGTAATTTCCATAGCCTTTGTTCATTGTTTATTCCTCCCAGAGAGCAGCTGCGCCCACGAGCCCCGCCCTGTTGCCGAGCGTGGCTTTATACGCTTTCACCGGCGCGTATTCGGCGCCGAATACTTCTTGTTCGAGCATTTCGTTGACCTTCGGCAAAAACATCGCCGCCGAATCGGAGACACCGCCGCCAAACAAGATACGTTCGGGGCGCAAAATGTTGGCAAGACTGACAGCAGCATTGCCGAGATCCCTTGCAAACGCATCAAGGATCTCTTCAGCTATCGCATTCCTTTCCTGATAGAGTGAAAAAAGCTCCTTTGCCGAAACGGCGTAGCCAAAGCGCTCTTCTGCAATTGCAGAAAGGGCAGTTGCCGAGCAGTAGGCCTCAAGACAGCCTCTTCTGCCGCAGGTGCAGGGCCTTCCGTTTGGCACGAGCGTAAGATGACCGAAGATATCCGAAGCGTCGGCGTAGATATCGCCGCAGGTCAGCCTGCCGTCAACGGCAAAGCCGCCTCCGACACCCGTGCCGAGCGTCAGCATCAGAACGCGGCGACTGCCCTTCCCCGCACCGTATTTCGCCTCCCCCAGGGCGGCGCATTTGGCGTCGTTGGCAATTCTGACGGGAAGCGCCGTCGCTTTAGCAAGATCGTCCTTGAAGGAGACCTCTCTCATAACGATGTTGTTCGAATAGCAAACGCTGCCGCTCACCGTATCCACAAGGCCGGGGGAGCCTATACCGATCCTCTTTGCACCGTATTCCGAGGCAAGGGCGCGGCAAGCGTCGGCAATATCACCGAGGAGCGTCTTATACGAGCCATCTTTGGCAACGGGGATCACGCGCGTTTTGAGGATCACGCCCTCCTCTGTCACGCCGAGCTTGACCGACGTGCCACCCAGGTCAACACCGATCGTTCTCATTGCTTGTCACCCTCAAACAGATAAAAGGTCAGCACCGATTCGTTAACGCTCTCGGCAAGCGCAAAGAGCTTTTCGGGGTCAGTCACCTCGCTCAGCGTGAGCGCATACTCAAACTGATAGAAACCGCCGAGAGACGCTTTGAAGTTCGTCTCCCAAAAATTGTTCATCACCCAGGAATAAACGGCATCAGCGTTCGGCTCACCCTCGCCCATGAGCTTAATGGGATGGGCTTCAAGCGAGCCCATCGTCATAAGAGGCGCATCCTTGGCAGTCAGAACAACGGCACCGTCGCCGTCGACGGCGGCAAGACCGTTCTGCAGAGCGTAAAAATCAATACAAGTGCCGGGCAATTGGTCGATGCGCGGACGGAAGATCCCGCCCGACTTGTCCATATAGAGCGTCTTTTCTTCTTTGGCAAAAGGAAGCTCAAGATAGAGATTTTCAGGCTCCCAGACACTCTTTTTGTGAAGGCGCAGATCGATCGTCATGCGGGGCGTCAGTCGGTAGACGGTCAGAATAACGCTACAGCTTTCCGTCCCCTCAAGTGCGTATTTCAACTCCACGCGGTCGTAGAGCGCACCGCTTTCAAGAAGCGAGATGTCGATCAGCTCGCCGTAGTCGCGCAGGGTGCGCACGGCCTTGCGGTTTCTGCCCATGTTGCGGCGAACGTAAAGATAGTCCTCGCCCGTGTTGCGATGTGTCACCTCGTAAATGGGACGGAAGGCAACGCCTCCTTCTCTGAGCAGCTCCTTGCCGTTTCGTTTGTCATAAATACGTGTAATACCGTCGGGACGCGCCATTTCGATGCGGAAAAAGTCGTTTTCAATGGCATCGGTGTAAAAATAATGAGAGGCATCCTTGGTGATAACGTGATGGAGATCGGCAACACCCTCGATACCACGCTGTGCCAAGAGACCCGCACTGCGAATATCGGCACGTGCCTTTTCTCTCAGAATGAAGGTCTTCGTCTCGTGAGGCGCAAGAGAGAGGAAGATGCAGATCTCAGGGCCGCGTGAATAGCGGCTGAGCTGGAACGGTACCTCTTCGCCGGTCGCTTCATCGATCACGTCGAAATATTCGTGTCCGTAGAAATGCTCCAGATCCTGCACGAGCATATCCTCCACGGCAAAATCATGCGGATTGACCGCCCTGAACTTCAGCTCGCGATGCAGAGAGATGGGCGTTTCGCCGTGATGACGGCGAATGCGTTCAAGCGCGATCGTTGCCGATTCGTTGGCCTTCAGCGCATAAAGACGCTTCCACTGATCGAGGTTGTTGACCTGCGCGTGACAGGGCTCGGTGATCGAGGAGGAATACCCCCAGGTATGCTCGGCATAGACCATCAGATTGGCAAGCGCTGCGTCGTAGTTATCACAGCCGCCGATCACGCCGTCTGCGTCCAGCTTACGCGCCATCCGATAGCTGCGGTCAGCCGTGCGATAGTGCATGACATCAGCAGGTGTTGATCCAACGCCGTCTGCCCACCAGTCGGTCCAGTCACCCGAGTAGACAGGCAGATCCTCCAGCTTTTCCACCTCGGCAAAAAACTCGTCAAGCGTGGCAAGCTGCAGGGTAATATCGCTATGCTCGGCGTTGTAACGGTCGATAAAGTCAAGCACCTTCAAAGAGGCGGGCGAGTTATCCGTCATGTTGCCACTGACCGAAACCGTGATAAAATCGTATTCATAGCCCTCGTCAAGGGCGGTGTTCACAAAGGCTTCAATGCGCTTACAGGCCTTGTCATAAGGCGTAAGGCCCGCGAAGGTCAGACCGTCCTGCAGCGTGTATTCAAACTCGGAGGCCTGGGCGATGCCAAGCTCGTTACCGAAGAGATAGTGCTCGCCATTCCAGACGAGCAGCTTGTTGCCCTCGGGCGTCTGCCAATAGAAGGGCGTCTGCTTTCTGAAAAGCGGATGATAGCCGTGGTGCGTGTGGATTGAGGAGAGAAGCCCGCGCACGCCATGGCTGTAAAGCGCCTCCGAGTAGCCCCATCCGTAGCCGTTGATATCGGCTGTCATAGCGTACCTTGCCGAAATGCCGAGGGAAGCCATCTCTTCGGCGCACTTATCCATCATGTCGTTCAGTGCGCGGTAGCCAACGAGGTCGGTAAAGTTAAAATAGCTGCCCGAAACGGCGATATTGCCCGATCGTACGCAGTCGGCAAAAGTTTTTTTCTCGTCGTCAGTCGCCTCCTTCAGAAACTGCTGAACAGGCCAATAGCACTCGCAGTTCCATTTGAAGCGAGGATTATTCTTTACAAGAGAAAGCACCTCGCGAATAAAGCCGACGTGATGTGCCTTCATTTTCTCTTGCGTGTCGGTATATCCGACGTCGGTGTGCGAGTGATGTATGACGTAGATCTTCATCTTTTTCATAGCGTTTTTCCGTTATCCTTTTATTATGTTACATTATGTTACACAGAAAAGACCCGTAAAGCAACCGTTTAACAGGATGTACCCGGTATAGAGAAATCGCATTCACATAGTCTTTTCGTAATGAAGCGGATTCTGATGCGTGTTATAGGTCGGGGAATCGGGATGCACGCCAACCATACCCTGCATCAGGTGATAGGCAGTCTCGTGAAGCGTCTTTGCCGCCTCTGCGGGAGAGAGCGTTTGGTCGGGAAAAAGAGGCTCGCCGACATGCAGATCGACGCGAGGCGTCTTGCCGAACAGCTTGGCAAGTCCCTTTCGGGGGCGGAAGGAAAAGGCAAGCGGCACGATAGGTCGATCGTACTTAACGGCGTACTGAAAAACCGCTTTTTTCAAAGGGCGCACGTCGGGATAGAAGAACCACATCGAGCCCTCGGGGAAGAAATGCATCCAGCGCCCTTCCTCAAAGACCTCTTCCATCGCCTTTTTAAACTTGATGGTCGCGCGTATGCTGTCGGTCGGAATGGGGATGCCGCCTGCAAGGCGAATCAACGGGCCGTTCGGCCCCTCCAGATTGGTCTTCCACGCAGGGAAAAAGCCGATGTGAGGACGTACTGCCTTCATAACGCAGATATAATCCCACATGAAAACATGATTGGAGATCGTGATCGCGCCGTTTTTCAAAGCGTCCTTGTGCTTCTTCAGATTCTTTCTGCCGTATATTCTGAGTCCGTGAGTAAGACGGATAAGCGGAAACATCAGGCAATTGAGCCCCACCCAATAAAGACCGCGAAGCAATTTGTAGCCGAGGTCCTTACGGCGGTAGGGATAATTTGCGTCCACGTTGACATCTCGCAGATGCTTCACCGTAATCATATGCTCGTCACAGCGTTCGGGATAACGGTAATCCAGATCGTGTCTGTAGTACATAAGCCCGCCTCCTTCTTTAATGGATTCAGTATAGCATAAAACCGCATAAAAAGCAACCCCTCCGACATCGCAAGAAGCGAAAAAAGGGGGGGATTCGTCGTTGCGGGATGTGAAATAACTTCCCTCGATAATTGTGAAATATCTCACTTCGTTCGATGTGAAATGAAATTTGCCCACATTCGCGTCAGCGAATATTTCACAGCGAAACTATTTCACTTGCCCAAAGGGCAAATTTCGTTGAAAAAAGCACTTG
>CAZYFC010000018.1:0-17610 GCA_964646715.1 uncultured Lachnospiraceae bacterium | reverse complement strand
GCGGTCAACGGCAGACCATTTCTTGCCTTTTACGATCGTGTCAAGCAGGGAAGCGAGGTCGTCTCCAAGGTAGATCGAGACGATGGCGGGCGGTGCTTCCGACGCACCGAGACGGTGGTCGTTTGATGCCGAGGCTACGGAGATGCGAAGAAGATCCTGATATTCGTCCACTGCTTGGATGACGGCGGAGAGAAAGACGAGAAACTGTGTGTTGCTGTATGGATCGCGTCCCGGCTTGAAGAGATTTTCGCCTGTATTCGTGCAGAGAGACCAGTTGTTATGCTTGCCGCTTCCGTTGATGTGGGCAAAGGGCTTTTCGTGGAGAAGACAGCAAAGACCCGCACGGTCAGCTACCTTCTTCATGATCTCCATCGTGAGCTGATTCTGGTCGTTGGCTCTGTTGGCATCGGTATAAATGGGAGCAAGCTCATGCTGCGAGGGGGCGGCTTCGTTATGCTCGGTGCAGGCATAGATACCGAGCTTCCAGAGCTCTTCGTCAAGCTCGGTCATGAAATTCTTGACCTCGGGGCGAAGCGAACCGAAGTAATGGTCGTCAAGCTCCTGCGTTTTGGGAGGTTTTGCGCCGAAAAGCGTTCTGCCCGTGTAGAGCAGGTCGCGCCTCTTGGCACAAAGCTCCTTGTCGATCAGAAAATATTCCTGCTCGGCACCGACCTCGGCGTTAACGCGCGTCACGTCGGTTCTGCCGAGCAGATGCAGCACGCGCAGGGCGGCATTTGAAAGGGCGTTCAGCGAGCGCAGAAGGGGTGTCTTTTTATCAAGCACCTGCCCGCTGTAGGAGCAGAAGACGGTGGGCACGCAGAGTGTGTTGTCCTTCAAGAAGACGTAAGAGGTCGGATCCCACGCGGTGTAGCCGCGCGCTTCAAAGGTAGAGCGCAGGCCGCCCGAAGGGAAGGAGGAGGCGTCCGGCTCGCCCTTGATGAGCTTTTTACCCGAAAATTCCGAAATAACCGTGCCGTCCTTTTGCACGGAGATGAAGGAATCGTGCTTTTCGGCGGCAACGCCTGTCATGGGCTGAAACCAATGCGTATAGTGAGTAGCACCGTTTTCCTCCGCCCATTCCTTCATGGCGCGTGCAACCTCGTTTGCGACCGTGATGTCAAGCTCGCCTCCCTCGGCAATGACCGAGTGCAGCTTGCGGTAGGTGTCGGGAGAAAGCCTTTTTTTCATAACGGCATCGGAAAAAACGCGCGTTGCAAAGATTTGTTCAAAGCTTGCCATAGATAACCTCTCGTCTGATAAATATGCTCTTATGGCACTATCATACGCTGAAATCGGCAAAATGTCAATGCCTGAACACAAAAAAAGAAGCCAGGTCTTGATTATTCGGTTACAAAATGAGTTACAAATCGAAAAAATGAAGAAAAACGCCCCGATCAAAAAGGACTTCTTTCCGATCGGGGCGCTTTTGGGGTGCTGAGTCGTTTATTTTTCGATCGTTTCGGTGTTCTTTCCAAAAGAAAGATAGTCAAGCGGATCGAGATACTCGCCATTCTTCGTCATCTCAAAGTGTAAATGCGATTCTTCGCACTGTTCGATGATCGCCGTTTCGCCAACACTGCCGATAAGCTGACCGGATGTGACGCTAACGCCCTCGACGATGCCATCGGGCAAGGTTTCGGCGAGGTTTTTATAGCAGGAAACGATGCCGTCGCTATGCTCGATCTCAATGCACTGTCCCATAAGATAGTCTGTATAGACGCTCTTGACCGTGCCGTCGCATACGGCGTAGACGGGGGAGGCGACCGACGCTTCGATATCCACGCCGAGGTGAGCGCGATAGTCGTTCATCGTGACAGAATAGACGAGTGTTTCGCTGTCGTGTCCCTTGGACACGACGCCTTCGACGGGCAGGACGTAGACGGGGGTGGCGGCGGTGGGCTTGTCAACGTTTGTAAGGTTATTCGCGGTGGTAGAGGGTGCTTCGGTGGTCGTGGGTGCTTCGGTGCTGGTCACGGCTGTTTCGCTTGAAGTACCCGGGGTGGGTGTCTCGCTCTTTTTGTTGCGAGAGGCGATCGAGACGATCGAGATAACGAGGATCGTGACGACGAGGATCGCCGCTCCGACGTAAAGAAGCGTCGTCAGCGTTTTATCGCTGAGCTTGAATTTTTTCGTACCGTTGGTATTGTTACTGTTCATAGGCTCTCCATCCTTTTTTTGATTGGTTGATAGTATTTTTGCCGTTTCGACGAAACTTATACAAAAATGTGAAAGATGTCAGGAGAAAAAGAGCGTTCCTTTTCCGCGTTTTATTTTTTAGCGAAAAGTCGCTTTTTTTCTTGACTTTTTTCGCTACGGAAGGTATACTTGTATTAGTATGTTTTTTATCATGGGGGCGATCGGTCGATCATGAAAACGAGACTTGAACACGATTCTATGGGCGAGATAGCAGTGCCCGAAAAGGCGCTCTGGGGCGCACAGACACAGCGCTCCTTGGAGCATTTCAGGATCGGGGAGGAGAAGATGCCGCGCGAACTGCTCCACGCCTTCGGTCTTCTCAAGGGAGCTTGTGCTGAAGCCAACGCTCGTCTTCTGCCTGACAAAATGCCGCTCGAAGTAAAGGATGCGATCCTTGCCGCCTCAATGGAGGTGGCACAAGGTATGCTTGATGCCGAATTTCCCCTTTCTGTATGGCAGACGGGAAGCGGTACGCAGACCAACATGAACGCAAACGAGGTCATTGCCAAGGTTGCAAGCGCACGCCTTGGCAGAAGCCTGCATCCCAACGACGATATCAACCGCTCGCAGTCCTCGAACGATACCTTCCCCAGCGCAATGCAGATCGCGGCGGTGCTTTCTTTGGAGGAAAAGCTGATTCCTGCCGCACAAATGCTTCTTGCCACGCTGAAAAGGCTTGAGGAAGCGAATCGGGGTATTCTCAAATGCGGAAGAACGCATTTGCAGGATGCCGTGCCGATTGCGTTTTCCCAGGAAATACGCGGTTGGCAGGGGCTTATTGAAGCGCCGCTTGCCATGATCGAGGCAACTCTTCCCCCTCTGCGCGCCCTTGCCATCGGTGCAACGGCAGTCGGCACGGGGCTGAACGCACCCGAGGGTTTCGGCTCGCTCGTTGCCAAAAGACTGACGGAAAGAACGGGCTATCCTTTTATCTCGGCGGAGAATAAATTTCACGCGCTTTCGGCAAAGGATGCCTTCGTCTCGTCACACGGGGCGATCAAGGCGCTTGCTGCCAACCTTATGAAGCTCGCCAACGATATCAGATGGCTTGCGTCAGGGCCGCGTCTCGGCCTCGGTGAGATCAGAATTCCTGAAAACGAGCCGGGCTCTTCCATCATGCCCGGCAAGGTCAATCCCACGCAGTGCGAGGCACTCACGATGGTGGCGCTTCAGGTCATGGGCAACGATACGGCGATCGGCTTTGCCGCCTCGCAGGGTAATTCCCAGCTGAACGTATTCATGCCGCTTATCGCTTACGATTACCTGCAGTCGGTCAGGCTTCTTGCTGATGCGATGCGCTCCTTTAATGACAATTGTCTCGTCGGGATCAAGCCCGATCGGGAAAAAATGCGAAAGAATCTTGAAAGCTCCCTGATGACGGTGACCGCACTTAACCCCTATATCGGCTACGAAAACGCCGCGCGTGTGGCGAAAAAGGCATATGAAGAGGGTCTTTCTCTCAAGGAGGCCTGCCTTGTCCTCGGATATATGACCGAGGAGGCGTTTGACGCAGTCTTTCATCCTGAAAAAATGCTGTAACGAGGCGTGTATGGATTACAGTCAGAAATCATTGAATAAGCATAAAGAATGGCAAGGAAAGATCGAAGTGGTGACACGCTGTCCCATTAAGACGAGAGAGGATCTTTCGCTTGCCTATACGCCGGGGGTTGCCGCCCCTTGCCTTGCCATCAAGGAGTCGCCCGCGCTTTCTTACAAGCTCACGCGGCGCGCGAATCTCGTGGCAGTCGTGACCGACGGCTCGGCCGTGCTTGGTCTCGGCAATATCGGCCCTGAAGCAGGTATGCCCGTCATGGAGGGTAAATGCGCGCTCTTTAAGGAGTTTGCCGACGTTGACGCCTTCCCGCTCTGCATCAGAACGAACGATGTGGATGAGATCGTGCGTACGGTCTATCTGCTGTCGTCCTCGTTTGGAGGCGTGAATCTTGAGGATATCGCCGCGCCCCGTTGCTTTGAAATTGAAGAAAAGCTTAAAGCTCTTTGCGATATTCCGATCTTTCACGATGACCAGCACGGCACTGCCATCGTGGTGGCGGCGGCGCTTATGAACGCCGCTAAGGTCGTGGGCAAGCCCTTTGAAGCACTCCGCGTCGTGATCAACGGCGCAGGCTCGGCAGGCATCGCCATTGCCAAGCATCTTTTGAAAATGGGCGTTCGGGATATCCTTGCGGTCGATAAATGCGGTGTTCTCTCGTCCGATATCCCTTATGAAAATCCCGCACATCAAGAGATCGCGCGCTTGACCAATCCGCGACGCATACACGGCACGCTTGCCGATGCAATGGTCTTTGCCGACGCGTTTATCGGTGTTTCAGCGCCGAAGCTCGTCACGAAGGATATGATACGCTCGATGGCAGAAAAGCCGATCGTCTTTGCGATGGCAAATCCCACGCCCGAGATTATGCCCGAGGATGCGAAGGCGGCAGGGGCGGCCGTTCTGGGAACGGGACGCTCCGATTATCCCAATCAGATCAATAACCTGCTTGCTTTTCCCGGTGTCTTCCGCGGTGCGCTTGACTGCTTTGCCCGTGAGATCAACGAGGAGATGAAGGTCGCGGCGTCTATGGCGCTTGCAGGCTATATTCCCGAAAATGAACTGACAAGCGAAGCGATCATTCCGAGCCCGCTTGACAAAAAGGTGGCGTTTGCCGTTGCTGAAGCAGTGAAAGAGGCGGCAATTGCAAGCGGTGTTTCACGCCTGACGACAGATCGGACGGACGATTTGAAAAATAAGCCGAACGGCAAAGGAGATACAACATGAAAACAACGATGAAATGGCCCGACGACAGAATTTTTCCCGCCTTTACTTACAACGGTGCGATCCTTGACGCTGTCGAATCCACTTCCATGAACCGTGACGAGCAGCTGGCATTCGCCTCTCTGCAGGGGATCGTCAACCGCGGCGAGGTTCGCGTGCTCCTGCTCGATATGACCTCCGATCAGGGCGGATATACCTGGCCGACTACCTTTGGCATGTCCTTTGAAACGACGAGTGCGCTTGCCGTTTTCAAAAAATACATGCACGAAACAGATGGTGTCGTTCTGTATTCCGAGAAGCTGAGCAGTCATTACGTCAATCTCGCCTGTACCGCCGCTTCTACCATGAACGCCGTACCAATGAGCGAGGCGCTTTACGATAAGCTCTCGGGAGAGGGTCTTCTCATGCCCGTTATCGAGGATCTGACCTATCTCACCATGCGTGATCCGAAGGAGATCTATGCCTATGCCTACAAAAAATATTGGCCGAAGAATACCCACCGCTTGATCGTCTCTCAGAATCCGCATGAGTCCTATCACCTGCGCGATATCATTGCAGCCGCAGGCTGTGCCGTCGTTTTCACCGAGAACAGACGCGAGGAGGACCGCCTTGTCTATGAGAAATTCCTGGCGGATATGGAGCCGGGTAAGTCGATTGCGATCGGTTGGTATACCGAGGAGCGGTCGGGTATTACTACGGCTACTGCCTTCGGTCTTTCGACTGTGCCGGGTGATCTCTACTGTAACTTTACGGTCTATGCGCGCGATATGGCGATCGAGCATCGCCCCGAGCCGCCGCTTCCGCCGCTTGAAAACAAGCTTTACGTGGCTGTTTTTGCCAGCGACGGCGATAACGTGCAGTATGTACAGCGTTACATGCGTAAATATTGGGACAGAGTCAGAGAGGCCAGAAACAAGGTCTCTGTCAACTGGACGATCAGCCCCTCGCTCGTTGACATCGCGCCTGATATGCTGAATTATTACTATCGCACGGCTTCCGAGAAGGACTGCTTCGTGTCAGGCCCTTCGGGACTTGGCTATGCCATGCCCGTCAATACGCTTCCGGAGGAGATCGAGGCGAAGAACTATGTTCGCGATGACGAAAGGTTTGCTGAATACGTCAAGCTGTCCAACCGATACTGCAAGCGCGCAGGACTTCGTGCCGTGACGGTCTGGGATGATCTCACCGAAAACCAAAGAGAGATTTACAGCCGCTACGCCACAGATCTCGATGGCATTACGGTGCATCTCTTCACCGACGACAGAGAGTCGATCTCAGCGGTGAAAAACGGCATGCCCATCAAGCAGATGACGCCGCCCTACGGCTGTGCCGTCTCACATTTCGAGCAGGTGCTTGAGCGCGAGGTCAATTCCTGGGACGGCGTATCGCCTAAATTTGTGGCGGCACAGTTCTCGGTCTGGCGGGACGTCAATCCCGCAGTCCTCGTGACGATTGAAGAAAAGCTGAAGGCGCTTACGGGCGGTAAGGTCGAATTTATCCGTGCCGACGTCTTCTTCAAGCTGATGCGGCAGGCAAACGGCGAAAGCAAATAAGAGGATCACCTCCGCAGGAGCGATCCTTTCCCATATTACTTAGTCAGGAGAAACACGATGAGAATCACGCCCTATAAAGGCGATCAGCCCTTTATTTTCATCAGCTATGCACATAAGGATGCCAAGCTTGTGTTGCCTGTTCTTGCTCGCATGCAGGCAGACGGCTACCGCATCTGGATGGACGAAGGGATCGATCCCGGAACGGAATGGGATGAGTTTATTGCGGAGAAGCTGAACGAGTGCAGTTATTTCATTGCCTTTCTTTCCGAAAACTATCTCGCGTCCTCCAACTGTAAGGATGAATTGAATTTTGCACGCGACCTTGAAAAGCAGCGCTTGCTCGTCTATCTTGAGGACGTGAAGCTGCCGCTCGGTATGGCCATGCGTCTGAACCGCTTGCAGTCGATCTTCAAGCACCGTTACAGCGACGAAGAGAGCTTCTATGAGAAGCTCTATCACGCAGAAGGCATTGATGTCTTTTGCGACAGTGTCGAGCATGGTACCGCGCGCAGGAAAAAGCCCGAGGCGACAAGCGTGAAAAAGGCATCGGAAACGAAAAAAACGCCTTCTCCCGCAAAGCCCTCTTTCAATGAAGAGAAGGGCGTATCCAATGATTTTATGCGATCGATCGAGGGCGTCAGCGAGCCGCTGAAAAGCGAGCTTATCAAAACGGCGGAGGATCTTGAAGACGTGATGACGAAGCTCCGTCTTGACGGCAGAGTCGTCTCTGCGTCGGTGGGCGGCGTTATTACCTGCTTCGAGGTGCGTCCCGCACCCAACACGAAGGTGTCGCAGTATCCGCGCTACGAGGCGGATTTCGCCCTCTCGCTCTTTGCCACGTCACTGCGTATCATCGCACCCATCCCGGGCAAAGGGCTGGTCGGCTTTGAGATCGCCAATAAGACGGTGCAGGTTGCCGAGCTAAGAGAGCTTATGCGTGACGAGTGCTATCTTTCAAGCGGTAAGACTGTCTTTTGTCTTGGGCGCGATATGTCGGGTAAGACGGTGGTTTCAGACCTTGCGCGTCTGCCGCATCTTTTGATCGGCGGTACGACAGGAAGCGGCAAGACGGTCTGTCTCTATTCGATCCTTCTCTCGCTCATACAGAAGAATACCCCGAACGATCTTCGTCTCTTACTCATTGACCCCAAGCGAGTAGAGCTTTCGGTCTTTGATAAGCTACCGCATCTGCTCTGCCCTGTTTTCTACGAAACGTCCGATGCCTTGATCGGTCTTGAAACGCTTATGACCGAAATGGAGCGCCGCTACGATCTGATCAGTCAGCGCTCCTGCCGTGATCTTGCAGGATATAATCAAGTCGTGCCGAGCGAGGACGCTCTGCCGCGCCTGCTCGTGGTGATCGACGAGATCGCCGATCTGATGATCTACGATCGGTCGAAGACCGAGTCTACTGTGGTGCGCCTTTTGCAAAAGGGGCGCGCTGCGGGCATTCACCTGATTGTCAGTACGCAAAGACCCTCGGTAGACGTTCTGACCGGCGTTCTGAAGGCTAATATTCCCAGCCGTATTGCGCTTCGCGTCAATTCGGCGATCGATTCCCGTCTCGTCCTCGACGAGGGCGGCGCGGAAAAGCTGATGATGCGCGGCGACATGCTCTTCCGCCATCCTGCTGCGCTTGGCTCGCAACGGCTGCAGGCTGCGTTCGTCTCTTACGAGGAGGTGCAGGAGAAGGTAGCATCGTTTGACGTTTCTGAGGTGGCTTATGAGCCTGCTTTTTCGGCACTTTACGAAAAGCAGAAGGCGCTTCTGACGCAGAGATCGCTCTCCCGTGCCTTTGGAGAGAGCGACGAGAAGACGGTGACTGAGGAAAAGGAGCTTTCGCTCCCCGTCATGACGAAGGCCGAGCTGAGGCTTCTTCTTGAAACACTGGCTACGCAGAAAAAGGTTTCGACCTCCTTCCTGCAACGACGCTTTTCATGGGGGTACGGCAAGGCGTCTGCCGTAATACACTATCTTGCGGCAAACGGTTACCTTGGCGAATATAACGGTCGTTCTTTTCCCGTCTCTTTCACGCTCAATGACGTGGAGGACATCATGGCAAGGTTCGTGGAGTGAGTCTGTCCCGACCGGTATAGAAGACAAAATAACAAAAGGGATGACCGATGATGGGCGTGCCCGAAAACGCAGTTTTCAGGTACGCCCATCATCGGTCATCCCTTGCTTACAGGGGCTATATTTCGTCGATCCTGATCAGATTTGTATGCCCCGAATGTCCGGTGGTGTCTCCGCCGGTAATAACGATACGATCCTTTTTCGATAGTCCGAGTGTCTTTATGGCGATTTTCCTTGCGGTGTAGAACAGCACATCGGTAGAGGTGAATCTCTCACACATAGCGGGGATAACACCCCAAGACAAGGCAAGCTTTCTCCAGGTTGCCTCATTGGTCGTAAGTCCGATGATAGGAACGGGGGAACGGAAACGAGATACCATTCGCGCGGTCATTCCCGACAGCGAACACGCCACGATCGCCTTTGCGTCAATATCAATCGACATACCGCAGGTGGAATGGGAGATAGCGTCGGTCATATTACGGATCTGGAAATCAGCGTCGTGGAAGCGCTTTTTATAATCGATATTTCCTTCGGTCGTTTCTGCAATTTTCGCCATCGTTTCAACTGCCTGAACAGGGTATTTTCCTGCCGCAGTTTCACCCGAAAGCATGATCGCGCTCGTTCCGTCATATACGGCGTTTGCAATATCCGAGATCTCGGCTCTCGTGGGGCGCGCGTTTGTTATCATTGACTCAAGCATTTCTGTTGCAGTGATCACCCTTTTACCGAGCATACGGCATTTGGTGATCAGCTTCTTCTGAATATTCGGCAGGTGTTCAAACGGAATTTCAACACCCATGTCTCCGCGGGCGATCATAATGCCGTCACAGCATTCGCAGATCTCCTCAATATTATCCACACCCGACTGATTCTCGATCTTTGCAATCAACTCGATGCCCTCGGCACCGATCTCACGCATATAATCGCGAACGTCGATGAGGTCTTGCTTACGGGAAACGAAAGAACAGGCAATGTAGTCTATACCGTTATCTACGCCGAACTTTATATCCTTTTTGTCTTGTTCGGAGAGGTAGGGCTGCTTCATCACCTTACCCGGAAAGCTCATACTCTTGCGGTCGGAAAGCTCTCCGCCGCAAAGCACCGTACATTCGATGTTCGAGCCGTCGATCTTATCAACGAGGAAGGACAGAAGACCGTTGTTGAGAAGTATCGTGTCACCGACAGAAAGCTCCTCGGGGAGTCTTGTGTAACTGACAGAAACACGCTCTTTGTTGCCAACGATATCGTCGGCGGTAAAGGTGAAGCGATCTCCATCCGACAACACGATCTTTCCGTTCTCAAAGGTTTTGATACGGTATTCGGGGCCCTTCGTGTCGAGCATGATCGCAATGGGAAGCTCAAGCTCGGCTCTTACTTCTTTTACAAGATCGATCTTTCTTTGGTGGTCGGCATGAGTATTGTGAGAAAAGTTCAGTCTTGCCACGTTCATACCTGCCTTGCAAAGTCCCGTGATGATCTGTTTTGTTTCGCTTGCGGGTCCAAGTGTACATACTATTTTCGTTTTACGCAATGTATCCACCGCCAATCATTTCAAACGTGAGAAATATTTATTCAAACGGTCGTTAGCTCTCAACAAACCAACACAACCCATTCTACAGTATTATATCAAAAAAAGCTGAGCAAATCAAGCCGCCCCGGAGTTTTATTATGAAAAAGTTATTTATCTTTTTAAAAGCGGAATTCCCGCAAAATCATACTTGACAAAAGAGAAAAGCCGTGATATAATACGAAGCAGTATGGTCTTTCCGTACGATCACGTTTGAAAGGAATTGCATTAAACCATGGACGAGGGCGGTAGTTGTTGCCTATACAACTTTGTCATCATTAACCAATCGAATAACGGTAGCATATCCGACGTTTTGCCTAAAAAACAGCCGGTTATGCTTTTTTTGCTCAAAAAGAGGCTGAACATGTGAGATCTTTCTGTTTTCAGGATCCCATATGGCGTTTTTCCGCTTTTTGATTTTTTTATTTGAGGAGTTAATTTATCCAAATGGACACGTTTTTATCACTGCTGTTACAATTTGTACTTATCATTCTGAACGCTGTGTTTGCCTGTGCCGAGATCGCCGTGATCTCGACAAGTGACGCCAAGCTCAACAAGCTCTCTCAGGAGGGCAACAGACGGGCGAAGCGCCTTTTGAAGTTCAAGGAGCAGCCCGCCAAATTCCTGGCGACAATCCAGGTCGCCATTACCTTAGCGGGATTTCTTGGCTCGGCGTTTGCCGCAAGTAACTTCGCAACCCCCATTTGTGACGCTATCGGCGGCGATTGGGTCAATCCCGAGCTGCTTTACAATGTCGTGGTCATCGTGATCACCCTGATCCTCTCCTTCATAACGCTGATCTTCGGCGAGCTTGTGCCGAAACGTGTGGCCATGAAGTACGCCGAGAAGATCGGCCTCGGTATGTCCGGCCTTCTTACCTTCGTGGCGGTGATCTTTGCGCCCCTTGTGTGGCTGCTCACCGTTTCGACCAACGCCGTACTCCGCCTTATGCGTATCGATCCCAACGAGAAGGACGAGAGCGTTGACGAGGAGGAGATCCTCATGATGGTCGATGTCGGCAGTGAAGCCGGCACGATCGACGATGAAGAGCGCGAAATGATCCAGAACGTGTTTGAATTTGATGATATCACGGCAGGGGAGCTTGCCACCCACCGTACCGATATGGTCATCCTCTGGCTGGAGGAGGACAACGACGCGTGGAAGGAGATCATCCACGAGAGTCGACACGCGATCTATCCCGTCTGCGGCGAATCTGCCGACGACCTTGTCGGCATGCTGAACGCCAAGGACTTCTTCCGTCATTACGGCGAGAGTCGCGAGGAGATCATGAAGCATGCAGTCAGCCCCGCTTATCTCGTTCCCGTGAATATTAAGGCAGATATCCTCTTCAGGCAGATGAAGGAGACGCACAACCGCTTTGCCGTGGTGCTTGACGAATACGGCGGTGTATTCGGTATCGTCACGATGAACGATATTATTGAGCAGATCGTGGGTGGTTTTGAGGCTGACAGCATCAAAGAAGAAGAGGAAGAGATCGTTTTCCTCGAAGAGGACAAATGGCGCGTCAAGGGCAGTGCGTCCTTGAGTGACTTTGCCGAGAAGCTTGATATCGTCCTTCCCGAGGAGGAAGTGGATCTTGAGGAATGCACCACCTTTGGCGGTCTTGTATTCGGCCACTACGGCACGATCCCCACCGACGGAAGCACCTTCTCGATCGGTATCGGTGAGCTTTTGCATATTGAAGTAACCGAGATCCTTGATCACCGCATCGAAGCGGCTATCGTTACTGTGACGCGTTCGGTTGAAGAGGAAAAGGATAAAGAAAAGGACAAGAAGGAAGAGGGGAAGGAAAGCCTCTTCGATAAACTCGGATCATGATCATCAAAAGCCCTCGTTCTGAGGGCTTTTGGACTTACGGGAGGTGAAGGAGAGCCTTATGGAAGAGATCAAACGCAAAAATCTCTTTGCGGGATCGCTTACGAAGAATATTTTGCTTTATACTCTGCCGATCATGGCGACGGGTATGCTGCAGCTTTTGTTTAACACTGCAGACCTTGCAGTTGTCGGTCAGTTCAGGGGTGAGGACGCAGTTGGTGCCGTTGGCTCTACCTCTGCCATGATCAACCTCATCGTCAATCTTCTGATGGGGCTTTCTGTCGGCGCGTCTGTTGCCGTAGCGCACGCTTTCGGCGCAAAGGACGACGAGAGCGTTTCACGCACTGTCCACACCGCCCTCTCAGTGGCCGTGGTAGGCGGTCTTGTTGTGGGTGCGGTCGGCTTTCTTCTCGGCGGCAGGTTCCTCGTCTGGATGGATACCAACCCCATTTTCCTCGCAGATGCGACGCTTTACGTCAAGATCTATTTCCTTGGTGCGCCTGCCAATATGATCTACAACTTCGGTGCCGCTATTCTGCGCTCGGTGGGTAACAGCAAAGTGCCGCTTGCTTTTTTGACGGCGGCAGGTATTATCAACGTACTGCTCAATCTTCTGCTCGTTGCCGTATTCGGCATGGGTGTGGAGGGCGTTGCCATTGCCACGGCGGTGGCACAGCTGATCTCCTGTATTCTCGTCGTAGCCTATCTTGCCAAAAGCCCTGCGTCTTACCGCCTCTCGTTCAGAAAGCTTGCCTTTCACAAAAGGGAGCTGATCCGTATTTTGCGCATCGGGCTTCCCGCCGGTCTGCAGGGCTCGCTGTTTTCGATCTCAAACGTGATCATTCAAAGCTCGGTCAACAGCTTTGCCAGCACCGAGGTCGTGGCGGGCAATACTGCTGCCATGACGCTGGAGGGATACGTCTATATTCTTATGAACTCCTTCAGCAACGCCGCGCTCACCTTCGTGGGGCAGACGATGGGCGCAAGACGCTACGACCGCATCGCACCGATTGCGCTTCGCTGTCTTTTCATGGTCGTACTCGGCGGTGTCTCTGCCTCGCTGCTCTGCTTTTGCCTGCGCAAGCCGCTTTTGGGGATTTTCCTTACCGCGGGGGAGGGTACGAACGCCTCTCTTGCAATGGAATACGGCGCGTTGCGTCTGCTCTATATCTGTCTTCCTTACTTTCTCTGCGGCGTGATGGACGTTTTCACCGGTCTTCTTCGCGGTATGGGCTATTCCACCGCGCCGATGCTGATCACGGTGGGCGGCGTTTGCGGACTTCGCCTTGTCTGGATCTATACTTACTTTGCTTCGCATCATACGCTGTCGGTGCTTTATTTTTCCTATCCGCTTTCCTGGATCGTGACGATACTCTGCCAAGCCACACTTTACGCCATTCTGCGTGTCAGAATGATGAAGCGTCAAAGGCTTACAGAAGAGAAACGGACGATCACAGAGTATGTATAAAGCCGACACACTCCCGCACTTGACAGCTTCCTCGCTTTTATGCTATAATAAAGCATCTGACGACAAAATCCCTTATGTTGAAAGAAAGGTGATTATATGATGTTTTCAAAAAACAGGAAGGGGGCACGCGCTCTTTTTCTGACGTTGCTCCTTCTCACTGCGCTTTTTCTCAGCTCCTGTTCCGAGCTGGTGCTTCCTTCGGTACGCGGGGAGTCCGTGACGATCGATGAGTTCCTGGTCAAGATCGAGAACAGGCAATCTGCCGAGCAGACGATTGCAGGCATGCCTGCGATGAAGGGCATTCCGCAGAGGATCTCAGGCGACGTGATCATTACAGAGGAAACGACCGACGGCAATCCCATTGTGCGCCTTTACAACCTCTTAACGGGAAAGCTTCTTCGGACAATTGACGATGGCCATGAGGTCGGCTTCGTCAGCGACCATCTCAACAGTCCTGCGAACGCCGCCGGTATCTACTACATGGTACATAACGATATCCTGTACGTCTGCAATGCTGACGGAAGCGAAGCGATATCTACCTTCTACGGCAAGGAGGATGGCGGTGAGAGAGACGATACAGAAGGCGATGATGTGTCCGAGGGAAGCCTCTGGCCCAATGTCACCGAAGGTCTCTTTACCGATTCGCTGAATGGCTTTTCCTTTAACGGGGTCAATTATTTCGTTCGCGATGGCGCCATCGTTTTCGAGGGGGATCATCCGCTTGAAAGCAGCTATTTCAATGCAAGCGTGGAATATGGCGGCCTGTATTATTATATAGGAGAGGATCTTGCCTTCGTCTTCGATGAAAAGGGTACGCTCCTGTATGAGTACCGCTTGCCCTCGTACGCCGTTCTGTCGAACATCTTCGTTCTCAATAACGGTAACCTCTTTATGCAATACGCCTATACCGTCATCGACGGCGAAGAGTATGATACTGTGGTGGGCGCGGAGAAATACAAGCTTGTCTCGATCCTTGCGAATGTGGAAAAGAGGACTGAGACAGAGCCGATCCTCTCCTTCTTCGTCGTTGACTGCCATAACGCTTTTACCGATGAGGATTTCCATGAGAGATATACCGAGAAGGTCACGAATCTTGCCACCATCATCGAGATCAAAAACAAGCGTGTGGACGAAAACGCCTTGCCGCGATCGATCGTTCTTACCGATAATCTTATCGAGCTGTTTTCTCCGAACGATATTGTGACGGGTGCCGTTAACTTCCAGCGCATCTCTTACGACAGATATCTTGTCACCACCTCGGCGGGTAGCCTTCTTGCATCGGGCGACGGAACGGTTCTTGGTCAGCTTAACAATTATCTCTGTATTACCGAGAAGTTTATCGTTACCTCGGGAGCCGTTTACGACCACGACCTCAATCAGATCTATGTGCTTTCCGAGGAAGGCTATACCTATTACACCTCGGTCGGCAACAACATCATTCTCTCACGGATTCTTGAAGAGAAGGCTTATCTTTACCTCTTTTCGGATAACGAGCCTCGGTTGATCGGTGAGGTTCAGGACTTTCTTACCTGCTTCGAGGGCTACGCTCTGAAGGGGGATGACGAACGGTATCATTATTATAATGAAAACGCCGAGGAGCTTATCGCGACCGAAGGCGTGATCCAGTGGATCTACGATAAGACCGAAGAGGGCGTCAGCAATCACGTCGGTTATATTGTCGACGCGGAGGGTAACACCGATTATTACCATCTCTTTTTCACAAATCTTGCCGCCATCAAATAACCCTTAAAGCGCCGTCGCCGGCTTTGTCGGAGGCGGCGCTCTTCTCATGCCGAAAAGCGTCGGCAGGGGAGCATGCCATCTTTTGTACATATGTGACAAATAGAGGGACATTTACAGAGAGCGCGTTGGCACTCTTTTTCAATTGCTGATAAATCTTTTGATAATTAACAAAAAGTTCATAAAAAACAGGCTATTTAGACACAAATGGCGGGTATTATAGAGACAGTGGTTGGCAAACGAAAGTTGTGAGTGCTAAAACAACCTTCAAAAAGCGCCAAGCGCCGCTCGCCGATCCGATAAAAAAAGAAGGGAAGTACGCCGTATGGCAGGCACGCTCAGCGAGAGAAAGATAAAGATCCTTCACGCGATCATCAAGCAATACGTCGAAAGCGGAGAGCCTGTCGGCTCCAAGCTGATCGCCGACATGCCCGGCATCAACGCCTCCTCTGCGACCATCCGTAACGAGATGGCAGAGCTAACCGAGATGGGTTATCTTATTCAGCCTCATACCTCCTCGGGAAGAATACCGTCCGAGCAGGGCTACCGCTATTACGTTGACTCTCTGATGGAAAGCTACAACAGCACGACGGAGGAGATCTCGACGCTCAACGAGCTTCTCAAGGCAAGGACTGAGCAGCTTGACCGTATCATCGACGACGCAGGCAAGCTGGCAAGTGCTTTGACCAACTATCCTGCCATTTCGGTCCGTTCGAACAAGCGCCGTCAGGTGGTCAAGCGCTTCTCGGTGATGCAGAACGATACGACGAGCTTTCTTCTTATCATGCTTATTGCCAAGGATACGGTTCGCACCAAGAACATCACGACGAAGATCTACCTTGATGAAACGGTGCTTGCCCGTCTGCAGAAGGTGCTGAACGAGAATCTTGCGAATCTCGATCTCGATACGCTGACTTTCTCCCAAATGATGAATATGGAAAAGCAGCTCGGCGAATACGGCTTTCTTGCTTCTCCCGTGGTCAAAAGCATTTACGAGGCACTTTCCGAGGATGCCGAGAGTGACCTCAAGATCGAAGGCGTTGATCGCCTTCTGTCCTATCCGGAATTCACCGACGTTGAAAAGCTGAAAAGTCTGCTCGGCCTTTTTGAGCAGAAGGAAGAGCTTGTGAGTCTCGTTGAGGAGTCTGAAAAGAACGCCTTGAACGTGCTGATCGGTTCGGAAAACACCGTGACGACCATGAATGACTCCACCCTCATCTTCCGCACCATCCGTGTGGACGGCGTCGATATCGGCGCGATTGGCATTATTGGCCCCTGCCGCATGGATTACGAGAAGGTCATTACGATCATCAACCAGCTTTCGCAATCGATCAGCGAGATGATGCGCACCACCTCCTCTCTGCCGCAAAGCGGCGAGGAACGGCTGCTTCCCGGTGAGAGAAACGACGGCACAGGCAACAAAACCGCCACGGAAAACGGGCCGAAAGGCGACGGCGGGGCATAATACCGAAAAAATAACCGAAAGGCGAGAAAACAGATGAGCGAACACAAAGACAAGCACACGGACGCCGTTTCCGAAGAGACGGTCGAGGCTGCCATGGAAGAGAAAAAAGAAGAGAAAAAGGAAGAAAAAAAAGAAGAAAAGAAGAAGGATGCAAAACGCATCAAGGAGCTGGAGGAGGCACTTCTCAGCGAGCAGGATAAGTATATCCGTCTTGCTGCCGAGTACGATAACTTCCGCAAGCGCTCCGCCAAGGAGAAGGAGGGCATTTACGCCGACGCGTATGCCGACTGCATTGCGGCGATCCTTCCCGTTGTCGATAACCTTGAACGGGCACTCCTCTACGCGGAGGGCGATAAGGTGGTCGAGGGCGTGCGTATGACAATGAATCAGTTCAGCGAGATCCTGACGAAGCTCGGCATTGAGGTCATTGAGACCAAGACCTTCGATCCCAACTATCACAACGCCGTAATGCACGTTGAGGACGAAAGCCTCGGAGAGGGTGAGATCACCGACGTCTTCCAGAAGGGCTATAAAAAAGGCGACAAGGTGATCCGTTACGCCATGGTCAAGGTGGCAAATTGATCGCATCATAAACAAAGAAAGACCTATCATACACATAAAGTAAACGATCCGTAAATCGGACTTAGGAGGAAAAGAACAATGGCAAAAGGAAAAGTAATCGGCATAGATCTTGGTACCACCAACTCTTGCGTAGCAGTTTTTGAGGGCGGCGAGCCCATCGTTATCCCCAATCCCGAAGGTGCAAGAACCACCCCTTCGGTGATCGGCTTCTCTAAGACGGGCGAGCGTCTCGTCGGTCAGGTGGCAAAGCGTCAGAGCATCACCAATCCCGATAAGACGGTTATGTCCATCAAGCGCGAAATGGGCTCTTCCTACAAGGTAGATATCGACGGCAAGAAGTATACCCCTCAGGAG
>CAZYFC010000017.1:0-17684 GCA_964646715.1 uncultured Lachnospiraceae bacterium | reverse complement strand
GCACGCTTTGGCGACATCACCGCGACCTGCCTTTTCATGATCGCGAATATGGCAAACCTTTTTGCTCCCGTGATCCCCGTCGGCACCGACGCTCTTCGCAAGATCCTTTCGCTTCCCGAGGCAAGCTGGGATGTTATGACGCTTCCTGCGACCTTCACGCTCGGTGAAGTCGGTATTCTCTACACGAGAATCGACGAGAAATAAAACAAGATCGCATTTGGTGTTTATGCACCAAATGCGATTTTTACAAGAGGCAGCCTTAACAAAAAAATCAAGGTCTCCGAAATAGCGTGATGCTCTTGGAGCATTCACGCTATGGATGACCTTGTTTTTTTGCTGCTTTTGTATTGGAAACTGTTTCAAAAAATCAACTTGAGACAGCTCCTTGTTTTAGTGTTTCTTTTTCTTTTTGATCGCCAGGTACACGCCGACGCCGATGGCGGCAGCACTCACCGCAGCGACCGTGACGATCAAGGGAACGAGGCTTGAAGACCTTTTCTCACCCGAAGGGTCACTCGCGGCAGGTGTATCGGGCGCTTCGGGTGCGGTTGAATCGGGTGTGGATGCGGCATCGGGCGTCTCGGTGGTATCGGGTGTCACGGAGGTACTTTCCTCGGCTACCGTATCGCTGCTGCTGTCGCCGTATGGATCGAGATCAAGCCACAAAAAGCGAGGGTGATAGTCGGTCGTCCATTGCTCCACGCCGTCTCCTTCTACGTTGACGTTGTAGGATATGAGAAGCTGATCGCCGCTTGAGAGATGGGGGTGCGCCTTGGCGTTATAGACCACGCGCGTACCCGTACCTCCTGCACCCACTTCACCGTGCTCCGGTGCATGGTAGCATTTGACGGGGGTGTCAAACGGGCCGTAGGGGGTATCACCGATGGCGTACATAATATTGCTCGAACGCGTATATTGGGTATAGACGGCAATATATTTGCCTGCATACGGGCCGACGGTGACGGGCGTGACGCTCATTTCACAGGATACGTCGGTGAGAAGAACGGCGCAGTTTTCAATATCGGTTCCCCAGCCTTCACCGTCCCAATAGGTAAGCTTGGAAAAATCGGGAAAGTCATCCTCGCGGATGCGTCCGACGATCATGTCCTTGCGGCTGAATTCCTTCATGGCGTCGCGGTAGCCGTAGATATAGATATAGCCGTCCGGATCGGGCGCGCCGGCTGAAAGCGTGTTTGCTGTGATGCCGATACCGAACGCGTAGAGGTATTCATCCCCGATTCTGTGCCAGAGCTGACTGATATTTTCGGTCTCGGTGAACTTTTTATAATTCGGCATGCCGTCAACGAGGGGAATTGTGATCATGTCGATCTGCTTGGGCTTCCAGCCCTCTTCGGGGAAGCCGAGAATATACAGGTTATCACCGAGAACGAGACAGTCGAGCATCCATTTGTGCTCGCCAAAAAGATGTGAGCCGACCAGCATCGTGCCCTTTGTTCCGTAGACGAATTTGATCGAATCAACGCTCGGCAGGCTACCCGTCAAAAGGGCGGAGGACTGCGCCGGCATATTCGCCGCAATCACACGCTGTCCGTCTTCGTCCGACGTACCCATCAAGGTATCGCTGAAAATGAAAAAGGTGTTTGTCTCATCGGTTGCAGAGCCGAAGGCGTCGTTGCCGTCAAGCGACACCGAGTAGATGCCGTCAGCGCCCAGCCAGGTGCGCGTTGTCTGTCCTCGTCGGTCAAAAAGCGCCGTCCACTCGTCTGCCGTCGTGGCGCTGAGGATAGGGGTGTCGCTTTCTTCTGCCGAAAAGCCGTTGCCGAGAGTCGTCAGCATGATGATCACCGTAAGGATCGCCAGAAGCGATCGCATTCCTTTACGCTTCATTGTGTTCTCACTTTCCGCTTATAAACAAGCACGAGTATCTACTCTTAGAATAGCAGATTGTCTGCAAAAATGCAAGAGCTTTTTGCATTGAAGCGACTTTTTGGGCATACGCTTGACTGTATTTCGAAAAAAGGGGGCCGTATGGAAACCGTTTGTCTTGAAAACACGCTTTGCCACGACGGCGTGGCTCTTTTGCATTATCGCCTGCTCTGCCCGCCTTGCGAGGGGCCTTTCGACTTTGCGCTGCCGATGACAGAGGGTTATCGCGACTATCTTGAAGGGGCGTTTTTCGCTTCGCTTTCTGCCGCTTACGATGCAGATGCGACGAGACGCAAGCGCTATCGTTATAAGACCCTTGAGGTCAGCCAGCATTTTAGCGTCAGGGAGGAGGGCGTTCTTGTATCAATATCCTTTTTTGTGCATGAAGGTGCGCGCTGTTTTTCCTTCGGCGTGACCATGGATCCTGTGCAGGGTGTTGCCGTTACACCCAAGAGGGCGCGAAAAGCGGTTTTTGTGCAAAAGAAGGCTTGATTTTCAAAAGGAGATAGTATACAATAGAAAAGACGTCAATCCGAAGGGTTTTGATTCGGGATAAGAAGGGGGAGTTGGGTGAAGAAGCTGATCATCGCCGAAAAGCCAAGCCTTGCACGCAATATAGCCGATGCGATCGGTAAGTCGCAGAGGCGCGACGGTTATCTTGAAGTGGGCGACTACCTTGTGACCTGGGCGTTCGGTCATCTGTTTTCACTGGCCGATGTGGAGGATTATGCCGATAACGGTATGCCGCTTGATCCGAAGGCGCGTGACAGATCGAAGGCTGTGCGCTGGACGCTCGACAATTTACCCTGCTTTCCCATGCAGTTTCAGTACGTTCTGCGCGCCGATAAGGACGGCAAGGTCGACAGCGGTGTTGCCAAGCAGTTTTCGATCATTCGTACACTCTGCCGCCGTGAGGACGTTGACACGGTCATCAACGCAGGAGACGCAGACCGCGAGGGCGAGATCATCGTGCGCCTTTGTATGATCAAAGCGGGCTGTGTCGGCAAGAGTCTGAAGCGTCTCTGGCTACCCGATCAGACGCCTGAGACGGTGCGGGGCGCGCTTGCCGACCTCAAGGACGAGGCGGAATACGATAATCTTGCCAACGAGGGCTTTGCGCGCACCTATATCGACTGGCTGTACGGCATCAATCTCACCCGCTATGCGACGATCAAAAGCGGTAAGCTGCTCCGCGTGGGCAGGGTCGTTTGCCCGATCGTCAAGGCTATCTATGAGCGCGATCTTGAGATCGAGCAATTTACGCCGAAGGAATACTTTGCCGTCGTGAGTGCCGAAGAGACGAACGGCGCCGTGGTCGAGCTTGTGTCAAAAAAGCAGTTCGATTTCGATAAGAAAAACGAGGCTGAGGCGCTTTGTGATGTGTACAACGCCGCCGACGCGATCGTGACCGACGTCAAGAAGAAAAAGGACAAGCTCTTTGCGGGCAAGCTCTATTCGCTGTCAAAGCTCCAGAGCTTTCTCGGTAAGAAATACAAAATGTCGATGTCGGAATCTCTCGATATCGTGCAGAAGCTCTATGAGCAGGGCTATCTCACCTATCCGCGTACCAACTCGGAATATCTCGCCACGGCAGAAAAGGACAAGATCGCCAAGATCCTTGATGGCTGTAAGAAATTGGGCTACCCCGTCGTGATGAAGGGCGGCAAGACGATCTTCGACGATTCCAAGATAGAAAGCCACTCGGCGATCACGCCGACCTACAAGATCCCCGAAAGAGGCAAGCTCTCCGAAAAGGAGTATCAGGTCTATTCTGCTGTTTTCCGCCGCTTTATCGCGGTGTTCTGCGAAAAGGACTGCGTGGTGCAGAAGACTGAGATTGTGATCGACGTTTCAGGACATGAAAGCTTTACTCTGAAGGGCGTGGTGATGCTTGAAAGCGGTTGGACGGCGTTTGACGATTATTCGGGCAAGGATAAGATCCTGCCGCCGCTTGCCAAGGGCGATCTCGTTAACCATGTCTTCAAGCCGACAGTCAAAAAGACCTCGCCTCCCAAGCATTACACGATCGAGACCTTGAACAACTATCTCAAGAACCCCTTCCGCGATGAAAAAGCGGCAAAAAAGGACGATGAGGACGACGCCGAGGAATACCGCGCGGTGTTCGAGGGGCTTGAGCTTGGTACCGAGGCAACGCGCACCGGCATTATCGATAACGCGCGTAAATCGAACTATATTTTACTCAAAAACAACGTCTATACCATCCTGCCCGACGGCAGGTATCTTGTGGAGACGCTGGACAAGCTGAAGATCTCAATGGATAAATACAAGACCTCCGAGCTGGGCAAGGCACTCAAAAAGGTGTTTCGCGGTGAAATGAAGATCAGCGAGAGCGTCACGCTGGCGCAACAGGAGATCGCCGAGGTCTTTTCGCATCGAGACATCCGTCTCGAGCGCTCCTTCAAGGCACCGGAAAAGGGAGAGGCTCTCGGTGAGGCGGTAGGTGCTTGTCCTCTTTGCGGTGATAAGGTCAAGCCGACGCGCTTTGGCTGGGCTTGCTCAAAAAAAGGGTGTGACTTTTTGCTCTATCGCTCCATTCTGCGTCATACGCTGACCGAGAGCGAGTTTCTGACGCTTCTTTCGGGAGAATACACCGACTATATCGACGAGTTCGTCTCAAAAAGCGGAAAGACCTTCACAGCGCGACTGAAGCTTGACGGTCTGAAGCTGCAATTTGATTTCCCGCCTCGCGGCGGTGAAAAGGGGTGAGGGTATGCGCTTTTTCAAATCGAAGGCGATCCGCGAGCTGGACGGCATCATCGCCGATATCGATATCAATCTCGCCAACAACTACAAAAGCGTGGCGCACGAAAAGAGGCTTCTGCTCGGCAAGCGTCTTGAAGAGCTGAATGCATCGGGCGCGTTGAAGGAAAAGGACTATCGGTCTTACCGCGCACGCTTTGAGACCTACACGCAGGTGATGAAGGATTATCACCACTGAAGACAGGAAGGAACCACCATGATCAAAAACGTATTATTCGACCTTGACGGCACGATCATCGATTCCAGGGTCGGAATCATGCATTCATTTTTCTACGCCTTTGAAAAGCTTGGCGATCCGATTCCCGATGAGAAGACGCTCGGGCGTTTTCTCGGACCGCCTCTTGAATACTCCTTCTCGCATTTCTGCGGCTACGACGACGAGAAGACGAAGAAAGCCGTGGCGCTTTACCGCGAAAACTACGCGCCGCGCGGTATCTACGAGTTTACCGTCTATCCCGGCGTTGAGACGATGCTCAAGAAGCTGACCGCGGGCGGCAGACGCGTTTTTCTCGCTACCTCAAAGCCTGAGGTGTATGCAAGAGAGATCCTCAGAAAAGCGGGGCTCGACGCCTATTTCAGCGATATCGGCGGCAGTATTATCCCCGCAGGACGCGACAGAAAGTCGGAGGTCATCGAATACCTCATGGAGAAAAACGGTCTTTTGGTGGAGGACACCGTGATGGTAGGCGACCGTATGTTCGATATCGAGGGAGCGCATGAGCTTGGCATGTCTGCGATCGGCGTTTCCTACGGCTACGGCAGTGAAAAGGAGCTGAACCGCGCAGGTGCGGAGGCGGTTGCAGCCAGCGCCAAAGAGGTGGTTGCTATCATACGCCGCGTCTGACGCTGACAGATCGATACGCCTTGCGGAGCTGTCTCATAGCATTAACAAAAGGTGAACGCTATCTGCAACCTTAACAAAAAAATCAAGGTCTCCGGAATGGATGACCTTGATTTTTTATTGCTTTTGTATAGAAAGCTGTTTCAAAAAAGCAATTTGAGACAGCCCCTTTTTCGTTCAGCCGTGCGGATAGCTTGAGGGAGCAGGGCGGTCGAAGGCGCGGTTACAGAGATAAAAGTTGCGCTTGTCGTTCGTTTTTTCCTGTGCAATGCCGAGACAGTCACCGAAACGTTGGTAGTGCACGACTTCACGCGCACGCAGGAAGCGGATGGGGTCTTTGACATCGGGATCGTCGACGAGGCGGAGGATATTGTCGTAGGAGAGGCGCGCTTTCTGCTCGGCGGCGAGGTTTTCGTGAATGTCGGCAAACACGTCGCCTGAGACCGAGAAGGTCTCCGCCGAGAAGGGTGTTCCCGAAGCCGCCTGCGGATAGACGCCTACCGTATGGTCAACGAAATAGGTGTCGAAGCCCGCCTTTTTGATCTCTGCCTCCGAGAGATTCTTCGTCAGCTGATGGATGATCGCCGACACCATCTCAATGTGGCCCAGCTCTTCCGTACCGATATCGGTAAACATGCCTTTGATGCGGTCATCGGGCATGTGGTAGCGCTGTTGGAGATAGCGTGTGGCGGCGCCAACCTCGCCGTGAGGGCCGCCGACCTGACTGATGATGATCTTGGCGAGAGTGGGATTCGGGTTTTTGATCTTAACCGGGTATTGCAGCTTTTTTTCGTAAATAAACATAAATCAGTTAGCCTCGCTTTCCCAGGGCCAAGGGCCCTTCGTCCATGCCCATTTGCCGTCTTCTGCGGCGTTTGCCATGCGAAGCGGGCCGTAGCTTGCCTCGTATTCGGCGGCAAGCGCCTTGCGTTTTTTGCTGAGTGTCAAAAAGTAGTCGGTTGCCTCATCTGAGTCATAGGCGTTGAGATACAAGCCTGTTTCAAGGAGCGCAAAATCGAGTGCGCGAAGCTCGTTCAAGAGCGTTTTCTTATCGTTCATCCGCTCTGCCTCCTTCAGCATTTGCCCGAAAAGGGCAGATCCAGCTCGGCAAACAGCGTGCCGCGCGAGAGCGCCTTGCAGGGCTCGTAGAGCTTGTGAAAGCACTGGGCAGGAGAATATGCCATGGCAAGAGATGTGCCCTGCATCTCCCAAAGGCCGCTCTTACCGTTTGCAGAGGTCTCTCTTACCGCGTTCGCTTGACGGGTGGGGGTAAATCCCGAAACGCCTTGGCGCGTTACGCCGCAGGTCGGGCGAAACCAGCCGTTACGTTGATAATCCATAGGTTATTTCATCCTTTGCAGTTTTTTTGAAAGGGAGTCCCCTTCGCTTTCATTCTATGCAGACCCTTTCGCAGCGTGAACAGGGTTTGATCGGCGGTAAACCTGACCGTCTTCACCTGCTTTTGACCTAAAGTTCGCATTTTTGCTATTGATTTTTGTATGGGCGTGTGCTATAATAGTCAAGTATGATATTAACATGGCGTTATTTACGCATTTGCATTTCGTTTTCCCACGGATGGGACACAGGAGTTTTTTATGGATACTATCAATCAGGATATACAGTCTATGACGCTTCCCGTCGTGCTTCTTGTAAACGACATCATCCTGCCGTTTGCTACAGCTGAGATCGAGACAGACGACGAGCGCATGATCCGCGCCTGTCTTGACGCGCAGGCAACGGGCGGTCTTCTTCTTATCGCGCCCGATCCGGAGACGGATGACATTTCCGCGGCACTCTGCGACTGCGTCGGCACGGTGGGTGAAGTGCTTTCGGTCAAGTACGGCGAGGGCAACAAAGCCACGCTGACGATCGAGGGCTATCAGCGCAGTGAGATCGTTTCGATAAGACAGGGACGCAATTTCCCGACGGCAACCGTTCTGCTTCACCCCGATCCCTCGGAGGAGGCGCTCGGCGAAGACGAGTTCGTGCGCCGCGAGGTACTCTCGCTCTTTAACGACTGCATCAGGTTCATGCCGAAGGGCAAGGATAAATTCATTGAAAAGGTGGGGCGCTGTAAGGCACTCGGCGAAACAGTCGACTGCGTGGCGGCGATCCTTCTTAACCGCCTTTCCGACAAGGTCGATATTCTTGAGGAGATCAATCCGAAAAGACGCGCCGAGGTCCTTTGCTTCAAGCTGCAAAGAGATCTGAAGATCGTTCAGAATGAGCTTGGCATTCATCAGAAGGTGAAGGAGCGTCTTGACGAGAATCAGCGTCAGTACTACATGCGCGAGCAGATGAAGGTGCTTCAGGAGGAGCTTGGCGAGGACGAGACTCAGGATGAAGAGATCCTCGAATACACGGGTAAGATCCTCTCCGCAGATCTGCCGCTTGAGGTGACTGAAAAGCTCCTCAAGGAGACGAATAAGCTTGCCAAAATGCCCTACGCCTCTGCTGAAAGCACGGTGCTTCGCGGCTACATCGATACCGTTCTCGAATTGCCCTGGGGAAAAAAGAGCGAGGATTGCCTCGATATCACTTCGGCAAGAAAGATCCTCGACAAAGAGCATTGGGGGCTTCGCGAGGTCAAGGACAGGATCCTTGAGTTCCTCGCGGTTGAAAAGATGACCGATCGCCAGACGAGTCAGATCCTCTGCCTCGTAGGTGCGCCCGGTGTCGGCAAGACCTCAGTCGCCTCCTCGATCGCGCATGCGATGAACCGCAAATTTGTCCGTGTCGCACTCGGCGGTGTGCGCGACGAATCGGATATACGAGGACACAGAAAGACCTATATCGGCTCGATGCCCGGCAGGATCGTGAACGCGCTGATCGAGGCAGGCGTCTCTAATCCCGTTGTGCTGCTCGACGAGATCGATAAGCTTACCCGCGACGCGCACGGCGACCCCTCGTCGGCGCTTCTTGAGGTGCTTGACCCCGACCAGAACAAGGCCTTTCGCGATCATTTCGTGGAGCTGCCCGTCGACCTCTCCGAATGCCTTTTTATCGCGACTGCGAACACGCTTGACAGCGTGGCGCGTCCCCTTCTCGACCGTATGGAGATCATTGAGCTGAAGACCTATACCCGTTCGGAAAAGCTTGAGATCGCGAAAAACCATCTTATTCCGAAGGTGCTTGCCAAAAACGGTCTTACCAAAAAGCTCGTCCGTCTGCGTGACGAGGCAATTTTGGAGATCATCGACCACTATACCCGCGAGGCGGGCGTGCGTAACCTTGAGCGTGAGCTCAGTACGGTCTGCCGCAAGATCGCCGCAAGACTCGTGGAGGAAAGCGAAAAGGCAGGGGAGGACTATAAGGGACACCTGACCGTCGTGACCGTCAAGGAGGTCAAGAGGTATCTCGGCGCACCCAAGGTCATTGACGATCCCGTTCTTACCGAGGATGAGGTCGGCGTGGTCAACGGTCTTGCCTATACCGAAGTCGGCGGCGAGCTTTTGCGTGTAGAAGCCGTTACGATGGAGGGAAGCGGCAAGCTGGAGCTGACCGGCTCGCTTGGTGACGTGATGAAGGAGTCGGCGAAGATCGCCCTTTCCATCGTCCGTACGCGTGCTGCCAAGTACGCGCTCGCCCCCGATTTCTATAAGAATAAGGATATTCACGTTCATTTCCCGGAGGGCGCTGTGCCCAAGGACGGCCCGAGCGCGGGCGTGACGCTCGTCACCTCGCTCGTCAGTCGCTTTACCGGCATTCCTGTCCGTCACGACGTTGCCATGACGGGTGAAGTGACGCTTTCGGGCAAGGTCTTTGCTATCGGCGGTCTTCGTGAAAAGACGATGGCAGCCTATAAAAGCGGTATTCGTACCGTCCTCATTCCCGCCGATAACGAAAAGGATATCGAGCGTCTCGAGGACTACATCAAAAACGACATCACCTTCGTCCTCTGCCGCACGGTTGACGACGTGCTTGATCATGCGCTCGTCACCCCCTCGACTACCGACGCAAGGCACACGCCCTCGCCCACGGTCATTGACCGCAAGCTGAACAGGAGTGCACATGAAACCGAATATCGTGCGAACAACACTTAAAGTCACGGCAGGGCTTGCCTCGCAGTTTCCCAAGGACAGCCGCCCGCAGGTGGCGCTTTCGGGACGCTCCAACGTCGGAAAAAGCTCACTGATCAACACTGTGATCGGCAGAAAAAATTACGCAAGGGTGTCGCAGAGCCCCGGCAAGACCGTGACGATCAACTTCTACGACGTGGACGGTCAGTTTTACCTCGTGGATCTGCCCGGCTACGGCTTTGCCAAGCGCACCGAGGCTGAAAAGCGCAAATGGTCCTCTCTGACCGACAGCTATTTCACCTCCGAAGGCTCGACTGTCACGGCAGTGGCACAGCTCGTAGACCTGAAGGTAGGCCTGACGAAGGATGACGAAACGATGCTCTCCTACCTTTCCGAGCGCGACCTGCCGCATTTCATCGTTGCCACCAAGGCCGACAAGCCGAATAAGACTGACCGTAAAAAGGCGCTTGATGCGCTGATCACCAGCCCCTATACGCAGAAGGCGGCGGGCATCGTCCTCTTCTCCTCGCTCTCGGGGGAGGGTAAGGAAGAGGTCATCAAAATGATCCTCGACGCCGTCAATCTCTGAAAACGACCTTCGAGCTTGCTATTTGAGGCAGTTTTTCGCCCGAACGGGCTATGAAAGGTACTCTGTATGTTGTTTAATCTCCTGAAAAGCAATGATTTCGAGCTGGCGCTTCTCTCGCTTCTTCTCACTCTGCCGTCCGTTCTCATCGCGCTGACCTTTCACGAGGCGGCACATGGCTACGTTGCCTATAAGATGGGCGATCCCACCGCAAAGGCACTCGGCAGACTTACGCTGAATCCCTTTAAGCATCTCGATCCCATCGGCTCGATTCTGATGCTTGTGACCGGTTACGGCTGGGCAAAGCCCGTGCCGATCAATACGCGCTATTTCAAAAATCAGAAGAAGGGCATGGCGCTGACTGCCCTTGCAGGCCCTATGATGAATCTTTTGCTCGGCATTATCGGCGTGATCGCCTATGCCTTCATCGCGCGCTTTGGCAATGCAAGCAATCTTTTTATTTACGTGCTCTGGCTCTTCTTTTATCACTTTGCGGTACTCAATATCACTTACGCAGTCTTCAACATGATCCCGCTGCCTCCCTTTGACGGCTCGCGCGTCTTTCTCACCTTTTTGCCGCCTAAGCAGTACTTTGGTATCATGCGCTACGAGCGTATTATTATGATAGTGGTGCTGCTCGGCATGGCAACGGGGATTCTCTGGACGCCTGTAGAGATGCTTGCCGACCTGCTTCTTACCGGTATCGAAAAGCTCGTTTTTCTCATCTTTTGATCGAATTCCCGAAAAGTCGGCTTGCTTTCACGGCTTGCCAAAGAAACGGACGTACTATGGAAGATACTAGACCAAGCTACAAACTTGAGGTCTTTGAAGGGCCTCTTGACCTCCTTCTCTCGCTCATTGCGAAGAATGAGATCGACATTTACGATATACCTATCGCGCTGATCTTCGAGCAGTACATGGACTATCTTCGCCGTATGCAGAGGCTGGATATGGACATTGCCTCGGATTTCATCGTGATGGCCAGTGAGCTGATGCTCATCAAAAGTCGCATGCTCCTGCCCAAGGAAGTAGTGGACGGTGTGGAGATCGACCCGCGTGAAGAGCTGGTGCGTTCGCTGCTTGAGTACCAGCGCGCCAAGGAGGAGGCCAAATACCTCTCCCGGCGCTATGCGACCTATTTCGGTCGCTTTGTCAAGGAGACAGACGAGGTCGGTATTGATAAGTCCTTCGTCGCTGACCAGGAAAGCGCGTTTCTGGTCGATGCGCTGAATCGCTTGCTGCAGCGTATCCGCCTCGACGAGAGCATGCACAACGAGGAAGCGGAAAAAACGCTGACGCATATCATTACCCAGCGTCCTGCCTCGGTCAGTCAGCGTACGCGCGTGATCCTTTCAAGACTCTCTGAAAAAAAGACGATGCGTTTTCTTGACATCATGTCGGACTGCGGCACGAGAAGTGAGATCATCGCCTCCTTTATGGCGATCCTCGCCTTGATCTCGGCACAGAAGATCACCGCCGAAAATAATGCAGACGATCCGTACGATCCAAGGATCGAGCTCGTGGACGGTGCGCTTGACGGCGCGCCGGAGACCGACTATGACGCCGCCTTTGAAGATCTTAACGAAGAGGAGTGAAGCCCAGATGGAGACGGTCAACGAACTTTTTCCCATTATTGAAGCGGTACTGTTTGCCGCCGGCTATCCCGTGCCTTATGAAAAGCTCGCTGAGGTGACTGAAAGCGATGAAGCCCTCGTGAGAGAGGCTGTTCACGCGCTTTCCGAAAAATACGCCTCGGACGGCTACGGTATACAGATCGTCGAGTTTGACGATATCTGTCAATTTTGTACGAAGGAAGCACACGAGGGCTACGTTCGCGAGGCGCTTGGCATCCGTCAGGGAGGCAAGCTTTCCAACTCCTCGCTTGAGGTGCTTGCCATCGTTGCCTATCATCAGCCCGTTACGCGCTCGCAGATCGAGCGTATCCGCGGCGTGGATTCCTCTTACGCGGTCTCCTCGCTCGTGATGAAGAAGCTGATTGAGGAGAAGGGAAGGCTGGACGTACCCGGCCGCCCCGTGCTGTTCGGCACGACGCCTGATTTTTTGCGTGTGTTCGGGTTGTCTTCTCTTGCTGACCTGCCCGACGCCTCCTCCTTTTTACCCGACGTGCAGACGAGCTTCGACGAGTCGCTTCTCGTTGAAGAGGGAGAGGGTGCTTTCGAAAAAGCCTCTTCTGAGAGCTGAGTCGATAGACTTTTTTGAGAAAGGAGTCCTGCCGGATGGTATTTCTCGGTATTGTGGGCGGTGTGATCGCCCTCATCGCGCTGATTCTGCGCTGTCCTCTGCAGGCAGTCCTTTCCTACGACGGCGAGCTTACGATCAAGTGGGGCATCCCGCTTCTCATGACCGAGTATTACGCCGATTACGAGTCGATGCTTTCTTCGGACAAGTTCACCCCCGAGCAAAAGAGAAAGATCCTCAACAAGCTCATCAGGCGTGAGAAGAAGGCCGAAAAAGAGGCTGAAAAAAGGCGTAAAAAGAACGAAAAGCTGATCCGCCGAGGCAAAAAGCCGATCCCTGAGCCACGGCAGAACGGCGTTGCCGATCTTCTCAGAAAAAAGCGTAAGGCCAAACGCAATATCCGTTTTCTTCTGCGACTTGCGTGGATCCTCCTGCGCCGCTTCGGCAGTAAGCTGAAGATCCGCATTAATAAGCTGAAGATCGTGATCGCAAGTGAAGATGCCGCTACGACGGCTTACCTGTTTGGTACGGTATCGCAAGGGGTATCCTACCTGCTTGCCGCCGCCGAACAGCTGCCCGACTTCGCCTATTCCAACAAACGTCTCGAGCTATCTGCCGATTTTCTCCGGGACGAGTGCCGACTTGAAGCCGAGGTGTATCTTTCGATCCGCATCGGCAGCTTATTGAAGC
The DNA here is from genome assembly GCA_964646715.1 of uncultured Lachnospiraceae bacterium. Taxonomy (GTDB): domain Bacteria; phylum Bacillota; class Clostridia; order Oscillospirales; family CAG-272; genus RGIG1993. The sequence goes on along the minus strand of CAZYFC010000017.1, from coordinate 4,681 downwards.
TTTTCCTATTCCCCAAGACAAGCCAGCCGCCTCTCATCGATTCGGTGAAAAAGGCGGCAGAAACAAGTAAAAAATCCGCTCCCGTATCAGAGAAAGGAATCAGACATGAATCAGAACAAGCTTGAAGGAATGATCACGACTTCTCTTGAAAATCTCAAAAAGATCGTTGACGTCAACACCGTGGTGGGCGAAGCCATCAAGACCGACAGCGGCGTGACAGTCATTCCGATCTCGAAGGTATCGCTCGGTTACGTATCGGGCGGCACTGATTTTGCCTCCAAAAAGTCGCCTGAAGCCAATTTTGCAGGTGGCGGCGGCAGTGGCGTGAGCATTATGCCGCTCGGCTTCCTCATTATCAAGGCAAACGGCGACGTGGAATTCCTTGCCGCCGAGATGCAGACGCGCGAGGGTCCTGTGGGTAACATCGTCGATCTTATCGAAAAGTCGCCCGACATTGTCGAAAAATTCAGGCGCGTTTTTGCCACGAAGCCTGCCAAGAAGGTTGAAAAGACCGAAACGACTGTGAAAAACGAGGATGGCGACGTGATTCTTGAAAGCAAGACCACTGTGACCGACGGCTGAGTCCTGCCGTATGATTGCAGGGAGAGCGCGCGTGTGGGGGGAGAGCGTGTGTAAGTGTGTGCGTGCGCGTAAGAGTGCGTGCGCGTAAGAGGATATAGGATGGGCGTGGACAAAGCGTCATAAAGAGGATGCTTCTCTCATATAGTGTCTTGCGGCTTTTGCCGCAATACAGCCGTGAGGGGGACGCTTATTTGAAACAGCCTTTTATCTCCTGCCGCAACCGCGTGGACGCCGCTTCTGTTCTCGCACTGCTTCTTTCACTCCCGATCCTGATGCTCTATCTCGTTTCGGGTTATACAAAAACGCTCTTTCAAATACGCGATGCGTCAGATACCGATGCGCTTGCCGTTTCGGGCAAGCTCGATACGGGTGTGTTTACCTCCCTTTACGAGGAGGCGTTTGCTTCACTCGGCATCTCCGCCTCCCACGCTTCGCTGATGACGCTTGACGGCAAGCTGCTTTTCGGCAAAAATGAAAACGAGCGGGCGGGTATGGCGAGTACCACCAAGATCATGACCGCCTGTCTTGCCGCAGAGTATATTCAATCGGTCGGCTACGAAGCGACCACAGCCGTCAGCGAGAATGCGTCGGGCGTTGAGGGCTCGTCGATCTATCTTGAAGCGGGGGAGCAGGTCAGGCTGATCGACCTTCTCTACGCCACTATGCTGGCAAGCGCCAATGACGCTGCCACCGCCCTTGCCGAGGCCGTTGCGGGGGACGTTGGTGCCTTCGTTGAGCAAATGAACCTACGCGCCGATGCGCTGGGGCTTATTGCGACGCATTTTGAGAATCCGCACGGGCTTTCATCCGAAGGGCATTATACCACTGCCTACGAGCTTGGTCTGATCACCGCTCACGCGATGCAGAACGAGCTTTTCAGGCAGGTGGTCGCTACGAAAAGCTATACCTTTTCGACCGAAGGTATTACGCGCTCCTTTGCCAATCACAACCGTATGCTCCTGAGCTACGAGGGGACCGTCGGCGTGAAGACCGGCTTCACCAAGGCAACGGGACGCTGTCTTGTGACGGCGGCTGAACGCGGCGGCGTCAGTCTCGTCGCGGTGACGCTTTCTGCTCCAAACGATTGGATCGACCACGAAGTGCTTCTCGACTACGGCTTTTCGGTGCTTGAAAGGGTCGTATACGCCGACAAGGGTGAGATCTCGTTCAGTCTTCCTGCGGTGGGCGGCGTATCGGGCGAAGTGTTGGTACATAACGCCGAGGCGCTCTTTGCCGTGCTTCCGAAGGAGCGCGGTGAGGTTTCCTGTTCGATCGAGCTGCCCGCCTTCGTCTACGCACCGATAGAGCAAGGGATGACGCTCGGCTACGCGATCCTCAAGGAAAACGGTGAAGAGGTGTCCCGCGTGGCGCTGACGGCAAGCGAAGACTTGCCCATGACTGAATATAAAAAAAGCATTGCCGACAGGCTTCGGGAGCTACTCGGCATCGAATGATCAAAACGAATAACGGTGAAAAGATGGAAAACGATCTGAAAATTCAAAAATATCTTGCGGATTGCGGTTTGATGAGCCGTCGTGCGGCCGAAAAGGAGATTGAGCAGGGCTTTGTCAGGATCAACGGCGAGCCTGCGAAGATCGGTCAGCGCGTCAACCCCATGAAGGACCGCGTGGAATATAAAGGCGCCGTCGTTGTCAAAAAGCGCGGCGTGCATCACACCTATCTCATGCTTAACAAGCCCTGCGGCTACGTCACTACCATGAGCGACGACAAGGGCAGAAAAACAGTTGCCGATCTCATTACCGACGTGGGCGTGCGTGTCTATCCCGTTGGTCGTCTCGACATGGATTCCGAAGGTCTGCTTCTCTTTACCGACGACGGCGAGCTTGCCAACGCGCTGACGCATCCCCGTCACCACATTGCCAAGTATTACGACGTGACGGTCGAGGGTGCAGTCAATCGCCCGACGCTTGCGAAGCTCTCCTCTGAAATGGAGATCGACGGCTATACCATCCTGCCCGTCGAGTGCCATGTCCTTAAAAAGAGTGAGGAAAAAACGGTTATCCGCATGGTGCTTTTCGAGGGTCGCAATCGCCAGATCCGCAAAATGTGTGAGCATTGCGAGCTGAGTGTGAAAAAGCTCCGCCGCGTAGCAATGGGCGATCTTGAGCTTGATGTTGCCAAGGGCAAATGGCGGTACCTCGACAAGGTGGAGGTCGACTACTTAAAGGAGGTCTGCGGTCTTACCGAATCGAAAGCGCTCAAAGCAGCGGGCGCGAAAAAAGGCGCGCCGAAGGAGACGCCGAGAGGACGGGGGACTGCACCGAAGGGCGCACCCCGAAGGAACACGCCCAAAAAACAGTAAGAACGGCAGAACGACGCGCGGTCTGCCGCTCGGAAAAGAAGGATAGACGCTATGCTGAAAATAATACCGATCGAAACCAAAGAGGAGCAGAAGCGCATCACGGCGCTCTGCTCGATTCCCTACCGTGCCGCAGCCCTGGCCTACGCCGCCTACGACGAGGATGTCCTCGTCGGCGCAGCACAGTTTCTTCTGAAGGGAACCACTTGTCAAGTCACCGATATCCGTAACGCAGACGGCGTGGAGGATGCCGAGGCTCTCTTTATTATGGGCCGAGGACTTCTCAATTTCGTCGACCTTTGCGGTATTCACGATGCGTATCTTCCGGAGCCTGAGTCTATTGACGCCGACCTGCGTGCGCGCATCGGCTTTTTCCCGAACGGGGAAGGTGTTTTCTACATGAATCTGCGTGGCTTTTTCACCGGGCATCATCACTGATCGTCGGGCGAAAAAGCCCGCTTTTTTGCTATTATGGTTAAAATTACCAAAATTTACCAATTAACTTTGTTGGAAATTTTTGGTAATTACCACTTGCAAAAATTGGTAAAATATGGTAATCTATTGGTGTTAACAAAATAATATGACAGGAGACACCAAAAAATATGGAATCAAAGGTAAAAATACTGATTGCTGATGAAAATCAAGATTTTCGGCGCGAGTGTCGCGAAAAGCTGACCGTGCTGGGCTACCGCGACTTTATTGAGGTCACCAACGGCGAAGAGGCGTTATACCGCATTTCAAAGGAGCATCCCGATATCGTTCTGATCGATATATGGCTTTCAAGGCTCGATTCGATCCAGGTGCTGAAGGCGGTGGCGGCACAGACCTTCCTTCCCGAACAGCGTCCCTCTTTCATCGTTCTTTCGGTGGTGAATAACCAGAACGTCTTCTTTGAAGCAACTGAATCGGGTGCGGAATACTGCATGCTAAAGCCCCTCAATTATCAGAATCTCAACGAGCGCATCATGCGTATCATGGCGCGGAAGAAGAGCCAACGCTCGCTCTCCTCGGGCGCGCCCACCCTCGGCAACGATCTCGAGGCACAGGTCACGAAGGTCATTCATCAGATCGGTGTGCCTGCCCATATCAAGGGCTATCAGTATCTGCGTGCCGCCATCATTATGACGGTCAACGACAACGAGGTCATCAATTCGGTGACGAAGGTGCTGTATCCCACGGTTGCCAAGCAGTACGCAACCACCTCCAGCCGCGTCGAGCGCGCTATCCGCCATGCCATTGAGGTCGCATGGGATCGCGGCGATGTGGATACACTGAACTCTTATTTCGGCTACACCATCCAAAACAACCGCGGTAAGCCCACCAACTCGGAGTTTATCGCGATGATCGCCGATAATTTGAGACTCTCCAACAAGTTTTCGTGAGAAACGACAAAATGACGGACACCGACTGCGATGTCCGTCATTTTATTTGCTGTGCCCGACACGGGCGATAACCGGGCGGTGAAGATCCGCTATGCGCCGGGCAGCAACAGGAAGCATGACTGTCATTCGGGGAGAAGTCACAAGCAACGGTTGATCGAAACGCCGTGTACTGTACGGCACACGGCGCTGAGGGAAGGAGCGGGTGAGTCACCCGCCTGTGTGATTTTTGAGAGCTATTGTCAGAGGCGCTTTTGCGTTTCGGGGCTATTTGTATTTTCTGCGTTTTCTCCAGATGTCGAGGATGAGATCGTAGCGTTCGGGGGGCATGCCCTTGAAGGGGAGGTTGCTCGTGTCAAAGATATAGCGGCCACCCTCTGCGCCGTATTGTAAGCAGTAT
>CAZYFC010000016.1:0-18019 GCA_964646715.1 uncultured Lachnospiraceae bacterium | reverse complement strand
CTCTGAGATATGGAGTACGACTGAGGCGACGACAGTACCAATGACGACGACGCAGGCAACCGCTACGTTACCTGGGCAATTGAGGTTGAAGAAGCAGGCGAATACAGCGTCTCACTCGGACTCGGTCATAGCGGCAGCCTCCTTTCAGATGCCGTCCTCTTCTACGTCGACGGCGTGCAGCAGAAGGGCGCGACGGTCAGCATTCCGAGAACGGGCAATCAGTGGACAGTCAAGGACACCGAATACGCCACCGTCAGCCTCCACGAGGGACTCAACTTTCTGAAGATCCTCTTCAACACCGGCGACAGCTACACGGGCGTTCTCGATTATATTACGGTCGTCAAGGGCGCCGTCGGCTCAAATGGCAGTGAGGTAAACAGCGGCACGACGGTCAAGGCAGGCGTCCTCAACAGGATCGAGGGCGAGGATTACACCGCCAGCCATTCCGACGTCGGCACAGAGGAGATCTCGGCTGGCATTGACCTCGGCGGTATTGCGGTTAAGAATCTCCACTCATCCGGCTATACGCTCACCTATACCCTCACAGTCGAAGAAGCGGGCGACTATCAGATCAATATGCGCGTAGCAAACGGACTCGGTGACACGCAAAATGCGTGTACCCTCACTGTCAACGGCATTGTGCAGATGAATTTCGGCTACGCCCTCCCCTATACGGGCGAGGATGGCAACCAATGGTTCGTTTTCCGCACGGTAAACGCAGGCACCGTCACCCTCGTCGAAGGGGAGAACACCCTCGTTTTCACCGTTGTGGAACGCATGGGCAACCTCGATTGGTTCACACTTGAAAAGGCTGATACCGCCTCCGCCTCTCTGAGCGGCGAGGATACGGCGGCAGTTCTCTCCACCGCTACCGAAGAGAGAGTGGCGCTGCTTGCCTCCTCGAAATCGATCAGCTTTGCCGACCTTTGTGCGGATCCCATGCTGATGGAACAGTTTCTCGATCAGCTTACAGTCGAGCAGCTCGTCTATCTCCTTCACGGTCACGGTGAAAATATACCGCACGGCACTGGCAGCATCGGCGGTATTGCCGAGCTTGGCGTGCCCTCTGCCGAAACGGCAGACGGCCCTGCGGGTATTAATCTGACCGTCAACGAAAAGACAACGGCATGGCCGATAGAGACCATGCTGGCATGCAGCTGGAATACCGAGCTTCTCTACAAGGTCGGCGTTGCCATCGCCAAGGAAGCGACAGAACACAACGTCGATATCTGGCTTGCACCCGGTGCGAATATCCACAGAAATCCCCTCTGCGGCAGAAACTTTGAATATTATTCCGAGGACCCTCTTCTTTCGGGCATGATGGCGGCCGCCATCATTAACGGCGTGCAGGATAACGGTATCGGCGTTGCCATCAAGCATTTCGTCGGCAATGAAAAAGAGACGAACCGCGGTCACACCGACAGCCGCATCTCCGAGCGCGCACTCCGCGAGATTTATCTGAAGCCCTTCGAGATAGCGGTCAAACAGGCGCAGCCCTGGCTGATCATGACCTCCTACAACAAGGTAAACGGCATCGAAACGGCAGAAAACGCCGAGCTGCTCACCAACATCACGCGCGGCGAATGGGGCTTTGAAGGACTCTTCACTACCGACTGGTGGAACGACTCGATCCAGTACAAGGAGATTCTCGCCGGCAACGATATCAAGATGAAATCGGGCGATGAGGAAGGCTTACTCGGTGCCTATCAGGCAGGCATCCTCACCCGCGAACAGCTTGAGACCTCGGTCGCACGCGTTCTGACGCTTATCATGAAGACCAACGCCGTCAAACGTACCACCGATGAAAGCGCGATCAAGATATCTGCCGATTCCTCCACCGTGATCCGTTCGATCGAGGTCACATGGAAGAGCAGTGAGATCGGCATGGAGGCATGCGAGGACGAAAACGGCACGTATAACACCACAAACACCTATGAAGGACAGTGGGCAATTTATACCATCGACGTGGCAGAGAGTGGACGATACACCTTCACCTTCCGCGTGGCAAGTGAAAACGGAACGGGCGCGATCTCGCTCTCGCTGGACGGCAAGCTCATCGGTAGGTTCTCAAACACCTTGAAAACGGGCGGCTGGCAGGTTTGGGGAGAAGCACCGAACGAGGTCACCGTCACTCTCCCCGAAGGCGTGCATCAGCTTCGCTTTGACTTCACGCAGGGCGGCTTCAACATCAACACCTTTGAGATCACACCTCGCGGATAATTGCATAAAATCAAAACAGCCTTGCCATCAAAGCAAGGCTGTTTTTCCATATGCGGGGATAAGGCGATCTATCGCCACGGTCTTGAAAGATAGGCATAGCAGTTTGCCTCGCGCAGGGCGTTTTTGGCAAGCTCTGCATCCTCTTCTCGTTCAAAAATACCGAAGACCGAAGGTCCGCTGCCACTCATCATGGCAGAAAGCGCACCGAAGGAGAGCATCGTCTCCTTAATGCTTGCCACCGAGGGGCGAAGCGGGAGTATGATCTCTTCAAAACGGTTCATCATTTCCCGAGAAATAGCGTGAAGATCATGATCGGCAAGCGCCTTCATCATCGAATCGACGGAACGCGGCGTATATTCGACCGAATCGATAAGACGGTAGGCATCCTTCGTGCTGACCGACTCGCGCTTATGCTTGGCAAGTACGATCACGCAATCGGCAAGCGGCGTAACGAAGGAAAGCTCTTCACCGAGACCTTGACAGAGCGAGGCGCTTGAGAATAGGCAAAACGGCAGATCTGCGCCAAGCATCAGGGCAAGCTCGCCGAGCCGTTTGCGCGGAACGCCCCCGATCATGGCATCCATCGCGCGAAGCACGCCTGCGGCGTCTGCCGAGCCACCCGCAAGACCCGCCGCCACGGGAATACGCTTGAAAATAAAGATCTCGGTGTGAGCGGTAATACCCACCTCATTCAGATAGAGCGTAGCGGCGCGGTAAGCAAGATTTTTCTCACCCGTCGGAAGCGTGCGATCGTTCGAACGGATCGTGATCCCCTCTCCTCTGCTGAGCGATAGCTCCACGCGGTCACAGAGCGCGATCTTCTGCATCACGCTTTCAATCGTGTGATAGCCATCCTCGCGTCTGCCCGTCACCTCAAGAAACAGATTGATCTTGGCAGGACAAAGAAGCGTTTTAGTAAGCGTCCTTCCAGACGCAAGAGCAGCAAGAAAGTCGCTTTTTCTATCCTTACGCATAATCATCATTCCACCCTTCACGCCGGCACTACAGAACCATCCTGTTGCTCTTCTATTATAAGCGCAACCGGTCCGTCGAGGATAAGACCGCAGTCTTTTCTCTTATTATAGCAAGCGAAAAAAATTTTTTCAATACTTTTAAAAAAATAGTTGCATTTTTCTTTTCTTTATTATACAATATAGTTTAGATATCATTATCCGCAAAAGGAGGGATCGCCGTGAAATGGCAATTTAACAAGAAGAACACGACCTATGCGGTCTACGCCTGCGGTGTGATCCTGTTTGCCGTTCTCTGTATAGGCTTCCTTGTTAATCGCGACTCTTACACAGGCTTCTTCCGCAAGATCCTTATTGACGTTATCGCGCCCATCTTCTTCGGCGTGATCATAGCGTATCTGCTCAACCCCATCCTTCGCATCTCCGAAAAGATCTTCGATAGGATCTTCAAGGGTAAATGCGGCAAAAAAGGGTTGCGCGCGCTTGGTCTCGTGTCAACCTACGTCGTCTTTCTCGGTGCGATCACGGGCTTCATGTTCATCCTGATCCCGCAGATCAGCCATAGCATGAACGATCTCGTCAACATGATCGTCTCGCTCGTCAACGATCTGCCGCTTTATCTGCAAAATCTCATCGACAGCAACGAATCCTTTGCCGGATTCTACGATATGCTCGTGACCAACGTTGATCTTCCCGGTCTTCTCAACACCGTTCAGGGCAGTCTTGGCAACGTAATCACCGGTACGTTTGGCATCGTGCAGTCAGTCTTCAACGTCGTTGTCGCGCTTATCCTCGGTCTTTTCTTCTCGATCTATTTCCTCGCCTCAAAGGAATTGCTCGTCTCACAGATCAAGCGTTTCTTTCTCGCGTTCTTCTCTTTCCGCCACAATGTTACACTGGGTCACTTCGTCACGACGGTCGATGTCAAGTTCGGTCAGTTCATCCGAGGTAAGATACTTGATTCCTTTATCGTCATGGTGATCGTCTATATCCTCACGTGGATCTTTGGTATTCCCTACTATCCAATGATCGCACTGATCATTGGCGTAACTGATCTGATTCCCGTCTTCGGTCCTTTCCTCGGTGCGATTCCGAGTGCCATGATCATCCTCATATCGCCCGACGGCGGCTTCCGCGCCGCACTCATCTTCGCTGCCATCATCCTCGTCGTCCAACAACTTGACGGCAATCTGCTTGCCCCCCTCATCCTCGGCGACCGCGTAGGGATCAGCGGCGTTTGGATCATGATCGCCGTGGTCGTGATGGGCGGTCTGTTCGGCGTCCTCGGCATGTTTTTCGGCGTGCCCGTCTTTGCCGTCATCTACAGCCTCGTCGGCGAGGCGATCCACAAAAAGCTCGTCAAAAAAGGCCTTGCGGAACAAATGGAGGACGAAGACGAAACGCCTCCCGAAAAAAAGCGCTTCTTCAGGCGTATTAAAGACCGCATGGAGAAGAGAGAGGAGGAGGCAGCAAAAACCGTGGCTGAAACACCCTCCGGCGAGGTCGACGAAGAAGACCTTCTCAAATAAAACACGTAAAAATGGGGTTATCCGATAACCCCATTTTTTCTTTCCCTGTCCGATATGATTGTATATGAAAAAAATATGAATTTTTTACCAAATTTCTTGACAAACCACAAATAAAAGACTATACTTAGGACAGATGAAATGCTTTCATCTTCAATTTCATAATACGTGAGGGAGTAATTCCGCAATATGCGTGACAAGTCAACAACAAGACGAAGCTTCGTCTGGCTTGCCTGTAAAGAGTGAGACTCGGTATGATTGATCGTACCGGAGTCTTTTTTCGTTATATGGGCATACTGTGTCCGATAGCTCCCACGGAAAGGAAACCTTATGAAAGAATATTTACAGGAATCGGCTCAGGTACTTGAAGCGCAGTCAACGACAGAGGCGGGACTCTCATCCGAAGAAGCGTCGAGGCGCGTTGAGATCTACGGCAAAAACAAGCTGGCAGAGGGAAAGAAAACGCCTTTGATCCTACGCTTTTTGAAACAGCTCACCGACCCCATGACGATCATTCTCATAGTCGCCGCCGTTATTTCGGGGGTCTTGGCGATCGTAGAGGGCGAGGGCTTTGCCGACGTCATTATCATCATGGCAGTCGTCATCATCAACGCCGTACTCGGCGTCGTTCAGGAAAGTAAGGCAGAGCAAGCGATCGCCGCACTGCAGGAGATCGCCGCGGCCAGATCGAAGGTTCTGCGTGACGGACATATGATCACCGTCAACAGTGAAGACTTGGTTCCGGGTGACGTCATCGTTCTCGAAGCAGGTGACGCCGTGCCTGCAGACTGTCGCATTCTTGAATGCGCTTCTCTTAAAATAGAAGAAGCCGCCCTGACGGGCGAATCGGTCCCCGTGACAAAGAAAGCCGAAGCGCTTGAGCTTGGGGATCGCAAGGATATTCCTCTCGGCGACAGAAAGAATATGATCTATATGGGCAGCACCGTCGTTTACGGTCGCGGCTCTGCAGTCGTCGTTGGCACGGGCATGAACACCGAGATGGGCAAGATTGCCGACGCACTGACGCAGGCACAGGAAGAGCAGACGCCCCTACAGAAGAAGCTCGCACAGCTTTCCAAGGTACTGACCTACCTTGTCATTGGCATTTGCGTGATCATCTTCGGCGTAGGCTTCATCAAAACGGGCGCGTTTACCTTTGAAGGAGCGCTTGACAGCTTTATGGTCGCCGTTTCGCTCGCCGTTGCGGCGATTCCGGAAGGTCTTGCCACGGTGGTTACCATCGTGCTTTCGATCGGCGTCACCAATATGTCGAAGCGCAACGCGGTCATCCGTAAGCTCACCGCCGTTGAGACCTTGGGCTGTGCGCAGATCATCTGCTCGGACAAAACGGGTACTCTCACCCAGAACAAAATGACTGTGGTCGATCACTTCTCTTCCGACGAAGCTTTGCTTGCCAAAGCAATGGCGCTTTGCTCCGACGCCGAGCCGGGTGATAACGGCGAGGCGGTTGGTGAACCGACCGAATGCGCGCTCGTAAATTACGCGACCTCCCTTTCGATGCCAAAGGGCGCGCTCAAGGAGGCTTGTCCACGTATTGGCGAAGCCCCCTTCGACTCAATGCGTAAGATGATGTCAACCGTCCACTCCACCGACGGTGGTATCATGCAGTATACCAAGGGCGCGCCTGACGAGGTGCTGAAGAAATGCACAAAGGCGCTGATCGACGGCAAGGTCGTTCCCCTGACGGACGAGATCAAGGATGACATTCTCGCCGCTAACAAGGCGATGGCAGACCGTGCGCTCCGCGTGCTGATGGCGGCGTACCGCCCCTGGAAAAACGCCCCCGATGCCTTCGATCCCGATACGCTTGAGCAGGATCTATGCTATATAGGCCTCACGGGCATGATCGACCCTGTGCGACCCGAGGTCAAGGACGCGATCGACAAATGCCGCACCGCAGGCATCCGTCCCATTATGATCACGGGTGACCATATCGACACCGCCGTTGCCATTGCCCTCGAGCTTGGCATCATCAACGATAAATCACAGGCTATCACGGGTGCTCAGCTTGACGAGATCTCCGACGAGGAGCTTGACGTCAGGATCACAGACTTCTCAGTCTACGCACGTGTTCAGCCAGAGCATAAGGTACGCATCGTCAAGGCATGGAAGACGCAAGGGAAGATCACCGCTATGACCGGAGACGGCGTCAATGACGCTCCCTCGATCAAAAATGCCGACATTGGCGTCGGCATGGGCATCACAGGTACAGACGTCACCAAGAACGTTGCCGACATGGTGCTTACCGACGATAACTTTGCCACCATTATCTCTGCAGTTGAGGAAGGCAGACGTATTTACGACAACATCCGCAAGTCGATCCAATTCCTGCTCTCCTCCAATCTCTCGGAGGTCATTTCGATCTTCGTGGCAACCCTTATCGGCTTCACCATCCTGAAGCCGGTACACCTTCTCTGGATCAACCTCATCACCGACTGTCTGCCCGCCCTTGCCCTCGGTATGGAAAAGGCAGAGCCGGGCATCATGAAGCGCAAGCCGCGTGACAGCCGAGACGGAATTTTCGCACAAGGTCTTCTCTGGGACGTTGTTTTCCAAGGCGTTGTGGTCGGCGTTATCACCCTCGTTGCTTACTTCATCGGTCACTATATGGAGTTGGGCAACTGGAATATCGGTGAAAGCGAGCACGGCGTCACAATGGCCTTCCTCGCCCTCTCGATGACCGAGATCTTCCATTCCTTCAACATGCGCTCGCGTGATCATTCCATGTTCACCCTCAAGACGCAGAACAAGGTGCTCTGGGGTGCCTTCATCGGATCCTTCCTGCTTACCACCGCCGTGATCGAAATTCCCTTCCTCGCCACAGCCTTCGGCTTCACAGTGATCGGCTGGGCAGAATACGGCATCGCGCTTGCTCTTGCCGTTTCGATCATTCCGATCGTCGAGATCGAAAAGCTTATCGAAAATCTCATCCGCAAGCACAAAGAAAAGAAAGTCGCATAATAACCGAAAAGATCCCCGAAACAGCTTCGGGGATCTTTTATTGTACCTGTTATTTCTCTTTACGGGCGAGCTTTCGGCGTTTTTTGATGCGACGCACTTCCTTGGTCATTTCAATCGCATCGTGAATGGGACTGATCTTCGATTCACGGTGATTGATGATCTTGACGGCGATCTCGCCAACCGTAAAGCCCAGATCCTTTGCAATGAGCAAGGCTTCCAAGTCAAACGCCCAACGGTCAGAGACGCACTCAGCAAAGATCGCCTTGGCAGCCTTCTGCGAAAAGCCCTTGATACCGCACTGCGAGTCGCTGTGATCGAAGCCCGCCACGATATTGAGATATTTGATATAGATCTTTGACATCAGCTTTCGTTTGAAGGTATAGCCCTCGTAGCCCGATTTGTCAAGCGTACGCGAGCCGATATAGATATCCTTGCCCTCCTCGGCAAACGCCTTATAAAAGCGCGCGATCACCTCTGTACCGTAAGCGAGGTCGCAGTCGGTAAAGAGCACGAAGTCGCCTTCGGCGGCAAGCATACCCGTGCGAACGGCACAACCCTTGCCGCAATTGACCTCATAGCCAAGCACGCGCAGTGCGGGGTATGTTGCCGTCAGCGCCTCTGCCTTGGCTTGACAGCAATCCTTGCTGCCGTCGTTGACGAAAAGCATTTCATATTCATCATGTCCGAAATCGGCAAGAAGCTGCGCATCAAGCGCGGCAATGGCTTCCTCCACGATCTTTTCTTCGTTATACATGGGAATGATAACCGAAAGTTTCATAATAGGTATTCCTTTTATTTTGGTTTCCTTGACTTACACATCATTTTACCACATTTCCTGCCGATAATCAAGCCCCGAACTTTTTTCTTTTTACATCCTTTTCAAGGACAGGCAAGAAAAACGCCTTTTCTTCATAAAAATGAAAAAAAAGAGGAGGATACATCTTGGCAATTTACGTGATGGGACGCAAGCTACGCCTTTCGTCTAAGCGCGAGTCGATCTTCTGCCGACGCGTGATCGCGCTCTTAACAGTTCTTTCGCTCACAGTGTTCTTCACCGTCACGCTCTATCACAGAGCCGCGCCGATTGCCGTTGACAACGCTGTAAGAGAGGCAGAGGCGCTGTTTGAAAAAATCGTGCAGGAGGCAGTAAGCGCAGTCATGGAAGAAAAGGGCTTTGATTACGACAGCTTTTCGACCCCCGTCTACCGATCGGACGGCAGCCTTGACTCGCTTTCCGTAAACAGCGGCAATCTCTCTTCCCTACGCACGCTGCTCTTGAAAAAGATCAATACGGTGCTGAGTGATAACAGTCGCATAGCCGTTTTTGTGCCGATCGGCACGCTGATCGCACCGCGCTATTTCGGAGGAAGAGGCTTCTGTATCCGCCTCACCGCCATGACCTACACCGCCCTCAAGATCAAGCTCACCTCCGAGGCGGCCTCGGTCGGCATCAACCAGACGATTCACCGCCTCTGCGCAGTTGTTACAACCGATTCAACCCTCTACTGCATCGACGAAAAAAGCAACTTCACTTACAGCTACACGGTCATTCTTGCCGAGCGCCTTCTCTTCGGCAGTGTTCCCGACGCTTTTTTTGAATATGGTAGCTGAGTCAAGGGCTATGCCGACGGTGACGGTCGGCACAGCCCTTGATCTGCTTCAAAGCAGACTCTGTCAGGAAGCAAATACGCCGAATCTGATACGCATCCGCTCGGTCTTTTCAAGCAAGGGATGGGTGAGGAAAAGCAGAAAAACAACGTTTGAACAAGCGTAGCAGAGACTCGTAGGAAGCGAAGCAAATGCATAGGCGAAGTATCTCTCAAAGGAAAAGCCACCCTCTGTCGAGAGCGTCGTATAGAGATCCATTCCGATCGAGAAAAGAAAGCCCGAAAGAATGCCCGCGACGATCAGCTTCCATTTGCGCGGCACTCTGCCGCGCGGAAAGAAAACGCCCGACAAAAAGCCCAGAAGCCCCCAAATGAGCATCTGAAAGGGTGTCCATGGGCCCTGCCCAAAAAAGACGTTTGAGATGATCGCGGTGAGACTGCCTGCGATAAAGCCGGCTTGCGGCCCGAAGGCAATGCCGGTGATGACGGTAAACGCACTGACGGGCTTGAAGGCAGGAATCGGTGCAAAGACAAGCCTGCCGAGGACCGAGAGCGCTACCATGACCGAAAGAATCGCCATTTCACGCGCATTACTCCGCCTTTTTTCGAAGCGGATGAAAAAGGGCAGGCAGGTGAAAAGTGCCATAAGAAGCGAGATGAGAAGATACCGCTCACCCTTAAACAGGAGAACACCAACAAGAAGCAGAAGCGGCATTCCCACAAAAAAGGCAAGGTAAACAGCAAGTGTGCGCAGACGGCTGCGCCGTTTCAATGAACGCTCATTCATAAGACCCCTCCTTCTTGCCGTTCATTTGGCAAAGCGTAAAGAGATCGTCAAAGGTCACGGCATTCTCGTAATAAGGCTTCGAAAGGCGAAGCGAGGGCGTGGTATAATAGGCGTTGTCAGCAAAAAAGTCGGATGAGGAGGCGACTGACACGATCCTGCCGTCGAAATACATTGCCGAGCGATCGGCATACTCAGAGGCAAAAACGATATCGTGCGTCACGGCAACGACGGTTTTCCCCTCGTCGGAAAGCTGCCTGAGAAGCATACCTACCGTCCTTTTGGCCTCCGGATCAAGTCCCTTCGTCGGCTCGTCAAGCAGAATGACAGAAGGCTTCATCAAAAGCAGCTTGGCAAGCGCGGCAAGCTCCGCTTCGCCGCCACTCAGGTCATAAGGATGCTTTTCAAGAAGATGCCCGACGCCCACCTTAGCGGCAATTAGCATCACCTGCTCATCACGCTCAGTCTTGGGAATAGAGGCAAGGTCTGCCGCCTCAAGCAGATCGTCCCTCAGTGTAGCACGCACGAAGAGCGTCAGGGGGTCTTGCGGCAAGAGCGCGACGCCCTGAAAAACCGCCGCTCCTCGCATTCCTTCGCGCAGAACTTTGCCGCTGTAAGGTCTGCGAAGCCCCGCCAACACACCGAGAAGCGTGGTCTTTCCCGCGCCGTTTGCCCCCAGAATAGCAAGAAATTCGCTCTCAAAAACGGTCAGCGACAGCCCGCTCAGAATATCGGGCGAGGATCTGTGATAGCGAAAATAGGCATCCTTCAAGCCGAGGATCGCCCTGCGCCTTTCGCTTTTTTTCTGACGCGGAACAGCCCTATATGTATTTTGATAATGTGTTCTCAGATAGTCACGCCCCTCGCGTACCGTGATGGGGCATACTCCATCTCCGGCGAGGGCGTGAAAAAGGCGAATCGGCAGAGGAAGCGCCGAAAAGATAGGATGGGATTCATGAAGCGAAGCCATTGCTTCGGCAGCCCTTGGCGGTGGCAGAGCAAACAAGAGTCGCTTATCCTCGATAAGGGCGAACTTCGTTGCCATCGGGAAAAGCTCCTCCAAGCGATGCTCGGCGATGATCACCGTCATGCCAAGCTCCTCGTTGATCTTTTTGAGAAAGGTGAGAAACGTCGAAGCCGCGATCGGATCAAGCTGTGCCGTCGGCTCGTCCAGCAGAAGAAGCTTCGGCCGTGTCACCATGACGGATGCGAGGTTCAGGATCTGCTTCTGTCCACCCGAAAGCTCATGTGTACATCGTCTGTATAGCTCACCGATGCCAAAAAAGCCGGATATCTCCGACACGCGTCGGTTGATCTCCTCGCTTGGAAGTCCCATGCTTTCAAGCGCAAAGGCAAGCTCATGCCAGACCTTGTCGGTCACGATCTGTCCACTCGGGTTCTGCATAACGTATCCGATGTCAAACGCAAGCTGACGCTCGCTCAGCGCGGTCAGTGACTTCCCTTCCCAAAGGATCTCCCCCGACTGTTTTCCATTCGGTGCAAGAGAGCCCTTGATAAGGCGTAAAAGCGTGCTTTTGCCACAGCCCGAGCGCCCTGCGAGAAGGACGAAGTCACCTTCCTCAACCGTCAGCGAAAGGCCGTCGAGCTGTTTTTCTTTACTGCCCGCATACTGAAAGGTCAGATTCTTGATCTCAAGTAACGCCACTTCATCCCCTCCTTTGCTTCAAGAATGATCGGCAGGCTGACAAGCCCTGCCGTTAACAGATAGAGTAGATTGGATAGAGGTGAAAAGGAAAGACTGTCCACCCCGGGATAATACGAAAAATCTGCCACACCCATTGAATAGAGGGCAAAGAGAATCCCCGCAAGGCAGAGCGTCAAAAGGAGAAAGAGCGCGTCGGAGGCGCGGAAAACGTAGAGTGAAACGGCAGTTCTGCCGCGAAGCCCATAGCCTCTTGCACGCATGCTGTCGGCAGTCACGACCGAATCCTCAAGACTCAAAGACACAAGCACCGAAAACACGCGCAGCTTGCCGCGCACGAGGTCAAACCAACTGCCGTTTCGATAGACGCCAAGTCCCCTTTGCGCTTCGTCCACCTCGCGAAAACGTCGCTTAAGATGAGGAAGCGCGGCAAGCGCCATAGAGAAAAGAAGCGAGAGCTTCGGGATCACTCTGCCGAAGAGATAGATAAACTTATCGCTCGTAATCACGGTAGAATAGCAACGGCACCAATAAAAGACACCGAGAAGCATCAGGGCTGCAAACGCGCCGTAGACAATCGACTCTCTCGTTACGGGACTGTCTGACAGATAGAACAGCACCGTCTCTCCGCGATGTACGAAAAGCGGATTTTGGAGTGCGATCAGAAGACCGAGCAAAAAACTGAACGGAAGTGTTTTCAAAAGCTCCCGCACACCAATCAGCATGCCACATAGGATCACGCCGGATAAAAACACCATAAGAAGCAAAACGGGATGCATCGTGAGCATGGCAAAAACGATCACAACGGTCAGATAGAGAAAGGCGGCAATCGGATGTAAGCGTTCAAGATAGCGCATCGTCTTCCCCTCCGTCAATATCGCTACCGAGATCGAGCGTGTAATGAAACACCACACAGTCGCCGTCCCTGAGCGCGTAAAGAGATGCAGCCTCGCTCGGACGAACGCCGTTCACGGTATACACCCATCCCGAAAGATCTCCGAAATCGTATTCATAAAGATTGGCAATGCCGTGAATATACGCCGACACGCCAACACTTGCCTCTATGGGAATGCGCGCCTCTTTCGTGGCGTAAAGGAGCAGGTCGTAAACCGATGTATCCTCACCGATCGGATAGCTTTTTGCGGCAAGGATCACGCCGTTTTCGGGAATATGCGCTTTTCTTCCCGCCACCGTATCACAGCGGATCTCAAGCGTCACGTTGCCTATCGGATCGGACACACTGCCACTACCGTAATAGTCGTCAGGACGCTTGACGTTGATGCAAAGGATCAATACGATCAACAGAACACCCACACCCAAAGCGAGCAGGATATCACGCGGCTTCTTCTTTTTCAGGGCAAGAAGCAGGGTAACGGCGGCGGCAATAAGAAAAACGGCACCCGAAGCGATATACTGCCAAAGCGAAAACCTGTCTTTTTCGTCTGCCGCGTTGATTTCACCGCTTCCGACCTTGTTTTCATCATCCTCTTGCCCGATCAGCGAAGGATCGTAGTCTACTTCACCGAAGAGATAGAGGGAGGTCTCCCCTTTTTCAAAAAGAGAAAGCGCGAGATATGCCATCAACGCCTGCGCAGTGGCATTCCGATTGGTTTGACCGTCTGCCGTGTGACTGAACGAGCCGTCGGGAAGACAGTAAGAAGAGAGCGCGTCCAAGGGCGTATAGCCGTTCTTTATAAAGCGGCTGTCATCATCGGGATGAATGCCGCAGGCTGTCAGCGCGATGATCACCTGCGCCGCGCTTTCGGCGTTCTCAGTACCGTAGGATGCAAAGCCGCCGCTTTCCTTCTGCATGGAGGAAAGACGAAGAAGTGCGCTTTCAACGGCATCTCTGACCTGAGCCTTATCCGTATGCGGCGCAAGAGCCTGCAAAGCCATAGCGGTGACGTCAGTATCCGAAAGGCTGCCGCTGAGTGCCCATCCGCCGTCGTCAAGGCGAAGCGAGAGAAGCCCTTCGCAAAGGCTTTCGGCGGTATAGCCCTCGATAGGAAGACCAAGATGCAGAAGATGCAAGGCGAAGATATAGCTCATAACGCCCCCTTCACCCGCTGTGTTTTCAAGAACGTCTGCCACAAAGGGCTGACTTGCCCTGCCAAGAACGGCAAGCAAAAAAGCGTATTTCTGCTTCGTTGTGATACTCGTCAGCGTATGCTGAGTGATATAGGCCTCAAGCGCCTCCGCGTAGCGCGTGAAATCCAGCGATGGATCGTAGCGAACAAGCGCGAGAACAAACCATTCCGAGGAAAGCCCCGCGCCCTCTGCAAGTGCGCCGTCCAGCCATCCCTGTAGGCTATCAGCCCCCGACGCCTGCATTTCATAGCAAAGGATTCCCTCCAAGGTCGCCTCGTCTTTATCCTCCCGCGTTTTCGCAAAGGAGACGACACCCCCGAAGAGAAACGAAAAAACGAGCAGAACAAGAAGGGTAAATGAAAGAAAACGTTTATACATGCTTATTCCTTTTGCCAATGAAAAACCATGCGGCAAAGGCGACTCCCGCCACAACGAGCGTGATAGCGATGATCAGAAAGCCGAGTGCAAGGTAGCTTGAATTGGTCTTGACGAGGCATATGGGAGGAACGAGCGTCATATCCTCGGAAATTGCCGAGACAGACACCTGTCCACTTCCCTTCACAGGGAAGGTTACTCTGCCATTCTCATCGGTCTTATACTCAGTAGGCTTGCTGTCGACCGTGATCGTGGCGTTTGCCACCGGAACGACGACAGGATTCCAATTCTCATCGTAAACGGAGGCTGAAAGCGTCAGCGTAAGCAGTTCTTTCCCCCTCACTTCGGCGGTATTCGTGTCAAAAAAGCAATAGGTGTCCGACCAGCCGACGGTATCGGTATAGGCAAACAGATAGACATGGTCGTTCTCCGAAAGGATCTGATCGAGGCTCGTTCCCATGACGTTGTTGACGTAATAACCAAAGCCCGTGCCATTATCTATATCCCACAGCTCTGTGATGGTCTTGCCGTACTCGGTCTCCACGATCTCGAAATGGGAGGAGGCGGGATCGCTTAAAAGCTCCTCGTGGACGGTGTAGATCAGATCGTGAATACTGCCCTTTCCGTCCTTGTCCAGATCAATAATGCGCATGCGCTCGTAGGTGAGCTTGTGTTCACCCTGCGCGATCGTGACGTACACCGTGGGCATATCCTCCCAATTCGCATACGCAAGCACACCGAGAAGGCATGCCGACACAAAGCAAATGATGATCATGCAGACGATTTTTTTCATAGCTCTTACCCTTCTTTCTTTGATCCGAAAGCGTTTTTCATCTCGTTCCTTCTTCTTTTGGCACGGATACGCTTTTCAAGATTCCTCTGTTTACGGCCGTCCTCACGGCACTCCTTGAGTCCCGCCGCTTCAAGCGCGCGCGGCCACGGGCCGAAAAACGCCTTGATCGCCACGACCTCTTGCTCATCGAAATCGCTTCTCCTGGGGTAGCGCTCCTCCCCCGATGCGCGAAGTGTCTCTTGCTTCCTTTGAAGGAGCATAAGACATGCCTCTTTCGTCAAATGACCCATTTTTCCTCCTTACCGGACAAAAAGAAAACGCCCTCGTTTCCGTCCTCCGGAAAACAAAAGCGTACGCCAAATAAGCCCCCACGAAAAAACCTTCGTGCGAACTTTTCGCGACCGCATTCTTCTTGCCCAAGAACGCCGTGATGCTGAAAAAGCATCCGGTCTATGCGATACGGCGAGTATTCCGACTTATGAGAAAACTCACTCACGGTAATGGCGGTTGCGACGGATTTTCACCGAACTTCCCTCTCATCTGCAAAAAAGCAGAGCCGTACGGCATACAATTCAATTGTAGCTTTATTTTATCACAAATCGAAAAAAAGTCAATAGTCTTCCTGCCATTTGCCAAGACTATCCTTAGTCAGACCCAAAGAAGGTCGAACAAATATTCGTTTTCCTCTTTACTTTTGAAAAAGAGTGTGATAAAATATATCAAGATACAGAAAAAGGAGGATTTCAAGTGGAGCGCTTCGTTCTGAAAAGTGACTATCGGCCAACAGGCGACCAGCCCGAGGCAATAGAACGGCTTGTTGAAGGCATCAACGCCGGCCTTCGCGAGCAGGTGCTGCTCGGCGTCACGGGCTCGGGCAAGACCTTTACGATGGCAAACGTGATTGCCAAGGTCAACCGCCCCACCCTCGTGCTGGCTCATAATAAAACGCTTGCGGCACAGCTCTGCTCGGAATTTCGAGAGTTTTTTCCGAATAACGCCGTGGAATACTTTGTATCTTACTACGACTACTATCAGCCCGAAGCATATATTCCGGGCAAAGATATGTATATCGAAAAGGACTCCGCCGTCAACGATGAGATCGACCGTTTGCGCCACAGTGCTACCTCGGCGCTTTTTGAACGGCGCGACGTGATCATCGTTGCGTCCGTCTCCTGCATCTACACGCTGGGCGATCCCACCGAGTATCTGCAGATGGTGCTTCCTCTGCGCGTTGGCATGGAGATGAGCCGCGAACAGCTCATTGCGCGTCTGATCGCTATGAATTTTGACAGAAGTGATATCGATTTCAAGCGCGACAAATTCCGCGTGCGCGGCGACGTGGTCGAGATCATCCCCGCCTCCGCCAATAACAAAGCGATCCGCGTTGAGTTTTTCGGTGACGAAATAGACCGTCTCATTGAGATCAATACCGTCACGGGCGAGCTGATACGCTCACTCAATTACGTTTCCGTTTTTCCTGCCTCGCACTACGCCACAACCGAGGAGCGCCGCGAAACGGCACTTATAGAGATCGAACGGGAAATGGAAGAGCGCGTTGCCGAGTTCAAGAGCCAGAACAAATATATCGAGGCACAGCGCATTGAGGAACGCACGCGCTACGATCTTGAAATGCTCCGCGAGATCGGTTACTGCTCGGGTATCGAAAATTATTCACGCGTGATGTCGGGCAGAGAGCCCGGCTCAACACCCTACACCCTTCTCGACTACTTTCCGAAGGACTTTCTCCTCTTCGTGGACGAGAGTCACGTCACGCTCCCGCAGGTGCGCGGCATGTCGGGCGGCGACAGGGCGCGCAAAAAAAATCTCGTCGATTTCGGCTTTCGCCTCCCCTCTGCCTACGATAACCGCCCGCTTTTCTTTGACGAGTTTAAGAACAAGCTCAATCAGATCGTCTACGTTTCGGCAACCCCTGCCGAATACGAAAAGGAGCAGGCCTCGCAGGTGGTGGAACAGCTCATCCGTCCCACAGGCCTGGTCGATCCGAAGATCGAAGTACGCCACACCGATGGACAGATCGACGATCTGATGGGCGAGATCCGACTGCGCGCCGAGAAAAACGAGCGCGTCCTCATCACCACCCTGACCACTAAAATGGCAGAGGATCTCACCGAATACTTCGAGATGAACCTCATCAAAGTCAAATATATCCACCACAAGGTCGACACGGTCGAGCGAAGCGAGATCATCCGCGATCTGCGTCTCGGCGTCTTTGACGTTCTCGTCGGCATCAACCTTCTGCGCGAGGGCATCGACATTCCCGAGGTCTCGCTCGTCGCCATTCTTGATGCCGATAAGGAGGGCTTTTTGCGCGGCGAACGCGCCCTCATTCAGACGATAGGCCGCGCGGCGCGTAACGCATCGGGTGAGGTCATCATGTATGCCGATACCGTTACACCCTCCATGAAGGCCGCCATCGACGAGACGAACCGCCGCCGCAGGATACAGCTTGCCTACAACGAAGCGCACGGCATCGTTCCCCAAACGATCAGGAAGGCGGTCAAGGACCTCATTGACTTCGGCACGAGCGACGAAAAGAACAAAAAGCACGGCAAGAACGCAGCCGCCAAAGCGCCTCTGCCGAGCGAAAACATCGCTGAGCTTGAAAAAGAGATGCGCGATGCCGCCGAACGGCTCGACTTTGAGCGTGCGGCATTTCTTCGCGACAAGATCCGCACCCTGCAAAAGGCGGCAGAGGCGCTTTAACAAGACAGAAATCAACCGAACGTAAGGAAACAGCTATGGCAAATCAGTATATCAAAATCCGCGGCGCACGAGCCAACAACCTAAAAAGCCTCGACGTTGATATTCCGCGCGACAAGCTCGTCGTACTGACAGGGCTTTCGGGCTCCGGCAAGTCCTCGCTTGCCTTTGACACCATCTACGCCGAGGGTCACCGCCGCTTCGTGGAATCGCTCTCCTCCTACGCGCGCATGTTCTTGGGGCAGATGGATAAGCCCGACCTGGACTTCATCGAGGGACTCTCCCCTGC
>CAZYFC010000015.1:0-18085 GCA_964646715.1 uncultured Lachnospiraceae bacterium | reverse complement strand
AGAAGCCCGATCTTTTCAACGAGGATCGCCGCAGTAACACCGCCCGCAAGGCAAGCCGTACCGAGCGCAATCAGAAGGATATCGGTCGCCGTGAGGCGTCTTGCCGCCCTTTCCTCGGTCTTCGGCGCCATCTTCTTGCCCCGGATAAGCCCAACGAGATAGGCGGCAACCGGTACGGCAAGAAGCGTCAGGATGATCTCGGGAATCATGAACTGCGCGTTATAGACGATCGAATAGAGCCACTTTCCGTAGATCATGACCTCTTCATTCCACGCGTTCTCCTTCGTAATGGCATACCAGACGACGGCGCCGCTCAGAATATGACATAAAAAGCGCAGAAGAGTCGAAGCCAGGCTTGCAAGCGTCAGATTGACGTACAGATTCGTTTTTTCATTGCCGGAAAGAGCAAGTCTGCCGAAAAAGCCCGCTACGCCGATGGCGGTAAAGGCGAGAATATAGTCGAGCAGGACACAGAGGATAATACCAATGGGATCGGGTACGTATGCCACCGTACCGATGCCGAAGAGCAGCTGTACAGTAGCGTATACGAAGGCAGAGGCAAAGCCCGCCTTCGGTCCGTGGACGTAGCCCACGATGATCAGCGGCACCATCGAGAAGAGCGTGACCGCGCCGCCGAGGGGCGCTTCGTAGATCTTCAGGAAAGAGAGAACGGTTGCAAGTGCCACGAGCATGGCGCACTCACAGAGGATTTTGATCTTTTGTCGTCGTTTTTGCATAAGATTGCTTCCTTTCGTTTTCGGCGAGAATGCATGACAGCTCGCCTTTTCATTTTGTTCGCCGAAAACATAATGCTCCCTTCGCTTTCTTGTAAAGAGCGAGAAAACAAAAAACCACGGCAAAAGCCGTGGAGCGATACATGATTCGGGAAAAACAAAGAGGGTCTTCCCGCGAAATATGATAATCTTCCTACGGCGGCATTACCCGCATCAGGTTCCGGAGTTCGGCACGCGTGCCATCTCAGCCGATATCGGCTCCCCCGATTATATTTTCGACAGGATCATTATACACCCGAAGCGCACGCTTGTCAAGAGGGGGTGCGAAAAATAAGCTGTAAATAACGAAAAAGTCTTCGGTAAAAATGTATAAAAAAAGCGTTTAGCACCTTGACAAAATCATACATGTTATAGTATAATAAACGCATGATGCAAAGTTATGTGTACTGGGCACCGTATGGTTCGTATGAGCGACGGACCGCATCGTCGTTTTGCACGTTCCGCCGAGCGTGCAGGCGTCACTTTCAGTTAACCTTCGGCGGAGAAATGGGAAAATGATTATGAAGAAATTGCTTCTCCTGTTAGTCCTTTGCGTTGCCGTAATTGCAGTTTTCACCGCGTGTGGCGGCGGCAGTGATACGACGGCTGACCAGACCTCGAGCGAAACGCCTGCCTCCACCACGTCGGGCGTTGACACCGAGTCTGATGTTACCTCCTCTGAGGAAGCTTCTGCCGTGACCACGCCCAACACGACCGACGAATTCGGCAATCTGGCTGCAGACATCGTGACCCCCTCTTATATCGAGGGTGATTTTACTTACGTTATCTTTAAGGACGGCGCAAAGCTCGTCTCCTATAACGGCAACGAGGAATCTGTCGTTGTCCCCGCCGCCGTTCAGGGCGGTGCCATCGAGGTCACCTCTGTTGCGACCTCGGCATTCAAGGATAACGAGACCGTCAAGAGCATCACCGTCAGCGAAGGCATCACCACCTTCGGTAACGATGTGTTCTACAGCTGTATCAACCTCACCGAGGTCAAGCTTCCCGCTTCCCTCACCACGATGGGCGACGGCACCTTCCGTTACTGCCTTGCTCTTCCCGAGGTCGTTATCCCTGTATCGGTTACCACCCTCGGCAGCGACACCTTCTTTGAGTGCCGCTCGCTGAAGAACGTCACCCTCCCCGACAACGACAGCTTCGTTTTCCTGCCTGCAGAGACCTTCTACAACTGTCTTTCTCTTGAAAGCGTTTCTCTCCCCTCTGCGCTCACCGCAATCGGTGAAAAGGCCTTCTATTACTGCACCTCGCTGAACAGCATCACGCTCAGCAACAAGATCACGGCGCTTGGTGAAAAAGCGTTCTACAACTGCGCCTCCCTTGCTTCGGTCTCGCTCCCCGAAAGCATCACCAATATCCCGAAATACGCTTTCTTCAACTGTGAATCGCTGACCTCGCTCTCGCTTGGCAGCAACGTGAAGAACATCGGTGCCTATGCCTTTTATAATTGCCGTTCCCTCACCGAACTGAGCATTCCCTCCTCGGTCGTTGCCCTTTCGAACGGTACGTTTGCTTACTGCTCCTCCCTGACCTCGGTCAGCGTTCCCACGAGCATCAAGGCCATTCCCGACCGTCTCTTCTACAAGTGCTCCTCACTTGAAACGATCAATCTTGCAGACGACCTCACCTCGATCGGCGCTTCCGCCTTCTCCTACACCGCGATCGAGAGCTTTGACATTCCCGCTACGCTTGCAACGATGGGAACCTCGGCGTTTGCTTACTGCTCGGCTCTCGAAACAGTCAACTTCGATCCAAACGGTGTTCTCGCCGTCCTGAACAACCTCGCCTTCTCCTACTGCTCCTCCCTGAAGAGCATCACCCTCCCCGACGCGCTGACCTCCATCAATACAGGCGCCTTCCATACCTGCTCATCTCTTGAGCATGTTACCCTCAGCCCGTATACCAAAAAGATCGCCCTCAATGCATTCGTTAACTGCCCCAGCATTCAGGAATACGTTCTTCCCGACACTATCCTGGAGATCGGCCGTAACTCGATCAGCATGTCACTCGTCAACAACGTAGCCACCCCGATCGAAGGCATCAAGATCTACGCGTATGAAGGCGGCACGGTAGGCAAATTCCTCACCTCCAGCGGATTGGTTTTCGAGTCTCTCGGCTATTCCGGCTACACGCCCTTTGCCGACCTCGTGATTGAACCCATCAGCGGCAGTGATAACCAGTATATCGTCACCGACTATCTCGGCAGCAGCGAGACCGTTGCAATCAACTCCCAATACAACGGCGGCACGGTCGTTGCGATCGGTGCAAGCTTCATGAAGAACAACACCACCGTCACTTCTGTCACCCTGCCGAACACAGTCACCTCGATCGGCGCTTCTGCATTTGAGGGCTGTACCTCTCTTGCAACCGTTACCGATGTTTCGAGCGTCCTCGTCGTAGCCGACAGCGCGTTCAAGAACACCGCGATCACCTCGATCAAGCTTTCCACGAAGGCAACTGCGATCGGTGCTTCCGCATTCGAGGGCTGCTCCAAGCTGAGCGAGTTCACCCTGCCCTCCGGCGGCGGCCTCACCTCGATCGGTGCTGACGCCTTTAACGGCACGGCAATCACCTATCTCGCAATTCCTGCCAGCGTTACCTCGATCGGTGACAGAGCGTTTGCTAACTGCGTAAGATTGACAGGTCTTACCGTTTCCAGCTCGACGCCCGCCACCCTCGGCACCGGCATTCTCGATAACACCTCGCCTCTTGCAGCATTCCACTATCCCAGTGCGTATATGTCCGTTTACGGCATCAACGAAAACGATCCCGACAACGCCGACGACGATACCTGGAACGGCTATCCCGCGACCAGCAAGGCGATCTACGAGGCGTTCCGTGCATACACCCTGACAAACACCGATGCCGAAGGCAAGACCTACACCGTCAACGTTGAAGTCAAGTACAACGGTACGCTTTCCATCATGGGTGCAAGCAACACCGGTGACTACATGCCCGACTTCGCTTCCTTCGAAGATGTGCCGTGGAGTCCTTACGTCGAGTACGTCACCACCGTCGCACTTGACAGGGTCAGAGGCCTGGGCGCTTACTCCCTTGCCAACATGGTCAACGTCAAGACCATTGCACTCGGCTCCAGCCTCCTCACCGTCGGTGATTACGCGTTCCTCAACACACCCGCTACCACCATCACGCTTCCCTCCACCGTCTCTTCCATCGGCAAGGGCGCCTTCTCAGGCACGTCGATCTCGACGATCACCCTTCCCGCAAACCTGACGGTCATTTCCGAAGAAGCATTCTATAACTGCTCCAACCTCTCTGCGATCACCCTTTCCGGTGCAGTTACCGAAATCGGCGCACGCGCCTTTATGAACACCGGAATGGCACTCTTCTCAATGCCCGAATCGCTCGTCACCATCGGCGAAGACGCTTTCAAGAACTGTGCTGAGCTTACCGCCGTTACCTCCTACGCAACGCATATCGGCGCAGGTGCATTTGAAAACTGTTCGCTCCTTTCCGCAGTGACCCTTTCGGGCAATATCGAAGAAATTGGCGACAGAGCCTTCAAGGGCACGCTCGTCTCCAAGCTGACGCTTGCCGATTCGCTGAAGAAGCTCGGCAACGAGGTCTTTGCCGACTGCTCCAGGCTCAACGAGGTCACCCTTTCGGGCGAAGCTCCCGAGATCGGCACGGGCGTATTTGACAACACGCCTCGTTACGCACACTTCTTCTACTTCAGCAAGCATGAAGACAAGTATGCCGCAGCAGAAAGCGGTCTGTGGTATGGCTACAAGGCCACCAGCAATACCGGCAACATAGTTGACCGCTTTACACTTGAAGGCGGCGTCACTGTCGAGATCAAGTATAACGGCACACTGACCGTCACCTCCTCCGGCGGCGGCGAAGTTCCTTCCTTCACGAACGTTGAAGACAGACCTTGGCACGATTATGCAGGCTTTGTCACCCAGCTCAGTGTCTCCTATGTCAGCAAGATCGGTGATTACGCCTTCGCAGGCTTTACCGGCATCAACAGGATCACGCTTCCCAAGGCTGTTGAAACGGTTGGCGCACACGCCTTTGAAGGATGCACGGCTGTTTCGCAGGTCAATATCTACGCAAACGAGATCGGTGAAGAAGCATTCGCTTATTGCACCAGACTGAACACAGCGACCCTGAACAATCCCACCGTCTTCGGCAACAGAGCGTTCGGTGATTGCACCGCACTTTCTACGGTAACGATCACAGGTATCATCGGTGCTACTGCGGCAAGCTCCGCCAACGCATTCGAAAATACGCCCTACAACAAAGACTAAACCACAAAAAGCAAAATGACCCCCGCGCCTTCGCGTAATGCTCTTAGCATCACGCGAAAGCGCGGGGGCGTTTTCGTCATGCGTGAAAGCGGTCTTGGCATCTAGTCTCTTCCCTTAAGCCGTATGATTACAAGCTCGTGGGGATTGAAAAGACGCGGAATAAAGGTGTGATCGCCAAGACCGCGGCTGACGACCAACCGATTGTCATGCACGCCTTCGGCGTAGCGGGGAAAAAGACCCTGTCCGGGTGCAAACACACCGCGACCAAAGAAGCGCCATTGACCGCCGTGCGCGTGTCCCGAGACGACAAGATCGATGGCCTTATCCCGAATATACGCCTCATAGTACTCGGGGTGGTGCGCGATCAGAAGCTTGAAGCCGCCGAAAGACGCAAACTTCTCGATAAAGCATAGGTCAGGTGGCGGCGTTTTTGCCGTGCGGCTCTGCTTTTTAAACCCAAAGCCCGATGCAATACCGCCCACCGTCAATTCACGAAAAACGACCGCTTCACTTTCAAGAAAAGTAACGCCCGTTTTTTTCACCGCCTCCTTGTCGGATACATGAAAAAGCTCGTGGTTGCCGCTTGCATAAAAGGTCGGCGCGATTTTAGCAAGCGCCTCAAGAAGCGCGAGCATGGAAGGAGCGTCCTTCACGCGCCCGTCGATGAGGTCGCCGGATACCGTGATAAGATCGGGTGCTTCTTTTTCCAAGGCGTCGATCAAGCCACGGGGCGTTTTCGAGTGCAGGTCGGCAAGGAGGGCTATCTTATAGCCGTTATTCAGTTGTGTCGGAAGGTCGTAATAGGTGATCCTCATACGCCTCACCCCTTTCTTCCTTGATACTAATATACACTGTATGCACGCGGCTCACAAGGCGTGAGACAAAGGCCGTAAATCCTCTTCTTCGCCTTTGATCAGTCGCGCCTGCCGCTTGCGCGCTTTTGCGAGGGCGCGATTCCGAATCGCTTACGGAAGTCGCGATAGAAAGTGGAAAAGTCGTTATACCCTACCCTGCGCGAGATCTCCTCAACCGACGTTGAGGTAGAGAGCAAGAGATACTCCGCCGCCTCCAAGCGTTTTTTGATAAGATATTGATAGGGCGTGATGCCGTAGGCTTTCTTGAAAAGCTTGATGGTATAATCCTCTGAATAGCCGTATCGCTCGGCTATCCGCGCAAGCGACAGAGGGGCGGCGTATTCAGACGCGATCAGGCGCTTGATGTCTCTTGCGATCATGGCACGCGTATTTTCGGGCGTACCTGCGTTTTCAAGCTCAGCAAGGATCTGATACAAAAGACCGTTGACGGCAAAGTACGAGCTTTCGCGCGCGCGATGACGGCGATCAAATTCCTCCACGTAGCTTCGAAGAGCGTTTTCGGAATACCTGCCTCTTATCGGGATACCGTCCCGCTCGTTCTCGGAAAACGCGCCGTGAAAATGGAGGAAGAAATAGACGGGGGATTCGCTTACCGCGTTGCCGGTCTGTTGCCGTCCCGCGCGCTGAATATAGTAGTCGCCTGCGGCAAGCTCAACAAGCTCGCCATCCTCTTCAAAGCGAAGCACACCCCCGCGCATGAGGATCAGCACGCTTTCCTTACAAACACGCGTGATATGACGCTCATTTTCTTCAAAATGCTTAAAACCGCCCACCACAAATTCGGGCATGGGCTTGCGACATAGATAGGCCGTATGTACCCCTCCTTTCCCGATGCGAGGCATATATATCGATTTTTACAATCTTGTTTTCGGTATATGTACTTGTGAAAGCCCTTTATTTATGGTATTATAGCATTAATGGATCCTATTGTCAACACACAAAGGAGAAAGGATTTCGCAATGCTTAAAAATCTTTCTTACCGCCCCTTTACGGCAAACGAGCTTCGTCCCGAAGGCTACCTGAGAAAGCAGCTTACCCTGCAGGCAACGAGTCTTGCAGGCAATCTCGACAAGCTATGGCCTGATATCAAGGACAGTATGTGGATCGGCGGCAGTCGCAACGATTGGGAGAGAGTTCCCTATTGGCTGGACGGCTTTATTCCGCTTGCGTGGCTTCTTGATGATGAGGATATGAAACGGCGCGCGAAAAAGTATATAGACGGCATCGTTGACCGTCAGAAGGAGGATGGCTGGCTCTGCCCCTGTCGTGAAAACGAGCGCCATCATTACGACACCTGGGCAGTGCTTCTTCTCTGCAAGGTACTCGCCGCCTACTGTGACGTCACAAACGACGAGCGTGTGGAGAACGCCCTCTACAAGTGTCTTCGTCATTTTACAAAGCACATCGACGGCACAACGCTCCACAATTGGGGCGCGGCACGTTGGTTCGAAGGGCTGATCCCCATCTTCTGGATGTACGAGCGCCGCCCCGAGGAATGGCTGCTCCTGCTTGCCAAAAAGCTCGATGTGCAGGGCTTCGATTGGGAAAAAGTCTTTTCCGAAAAAATGCTCGACAGCCTCACCGACAGCTGGGACTATATCTCGCATGTCGTGAATATCGCCATGATGCTTCGCTCGCGCAGTCTTGCCTCACGCTTGACGGGTGAAGATCCGGACCGCTTTGCAAAAAAAGCGCTCGCATGGCTTCTGGAGCATCATGGCATGGCATGTGGCCATTTCACGGGGGATGAAAATCTTTCCGGCACAAGCCCCATACAGGGGAGTGAGCTCTGCAGCGTCGTCGAGGCGATGTACTCCTACGAAACGCTCTTCTCGGTCTCCGGAGATCCCTCTTGGCTCGATCAACTCGAAAAACTTGCGTTCAACGCTCTGCCTGCCGCCTTCAGCCCCGACATGTGGACACATCAATACGTTCAACTGACCAATCAGGTACAGTGTGCCAAAACCGAAAAGCGCGTTTTTCGCAGTAATAACGAGGAGGCACATATCTTTGGCCTTGAGCCGCATTACGGTTGCTGCACTGCCAATATGGGACAAGGCTTCCCAAAGCTCGCACTGTCCGTCTTCATGAAAACAGATGGGGGTATTGCCGCCTGCATCCCTCTGCCGATGACGCTCAGAACGACCGTCAACGGCGTCGGGGTAACGGTAAGCTGTATCAGCAGCTATCCCTTCCGCGACAGCATCACCTACCGCATTGCAACCGAAGCACCCGTGACGTTTGATTTTTCGATCCGCATTCCTTCGCACGCCCTTTCCGCGCATCTTGACGGAAAAGCCGTCAACTGCGGGGGCTTCGTCACACTTAAAAGGATGTTTGAAGGTGTCAGCGAGATCAACCTCGCCCTGACCTTCAAGCCCCGCTTCGAAGCAAGGCCAAACGGCATGCTCGCCCTCTGGCGAGGTGCTCTCCTCTTTTCTCTGCCGATCAAGGAGCGCTGGGAGAAGCGCGAATACACCCTGGACGGCGTAGAGCGCAGATATCCTTATTGCGACTACTACGTCTATCCCGAATCCCCCTGGAATTACGGCTTTGCCTGCCTTGACACCGACAGGATCGGCGTGAAGGCGCATGACTTTGATGCCCCCTTCAACCCCGATACCCCTCCAATCACGCTCAGCCTTCCCATGGCGAGAATCGCTTGGTCTGAGACGGACGGCAGATGCGCCAAAGAGCCGGAAGGCAGAAAAGCCCTTGATGGGGTAAAAAACGTCACCCTCATTCCCTACGGCTGCACCAATCTGCGTATGACTGAAATGCCGCCCGTTGAATAAAACGAAGCACACCGCATCCGCCGCCGAACGGCGGAGGATGCGATGTGCTTTATTCTTGTTCATCCGTCCGGGCTTTTCGAAAGCGAAAGACTATTCTTCCTCAGTCGACGGCGTTTCGGTAACGGTAAACTGCTTTTCACCCGGGAAATAGTAGCCGAGCTGACGCATGATGCGAATGATGTATTCATCCGTCACGTCACTTGCAAGATCGTGTTCAAGACGCTCGTTTTCGGCAAGGAGCGCCTCTTTTTGCGCCTCGAGGCGCGCCATTTTCTTCTCCTGCTCGCTGATGGTGATCCGAGAGGAGATGATAGTCACAAGTGCGACCGTAACGACCGCAAGTAGTATGATCCGGGTGAAGATCTTGCTTTTCATAATATTCCGTCCTTTTGGATAGCCCGATGCCGCAAGCGGCGTAGGCCGTCAAAATATCCGTTTTTCCCGAGAGTTTTAAGAGATGCAAGAAGCTTTTGCGTCTTTTTTCTGCGGCGGTGCAGGCTGATCGCATAGAAAGCGCGCCGCACAAGAAGCAGGATGAAGCGTATCGGCGGCAGGATCAGCTTAGAGAAAACGCAAACGAGCAGAGCTTTCAGCGTCTTTGTCAGCCTGATCAGAAGCGGAAAGATCAGCCTTGAAAGCGTCATGCGACAGAGCAAAAAGCCCAAGAAAGCCATAAAGAAGGCTGAGAGGCGCACCCTGCCGCTGTTCAGAACGAAGAACAAGATCGAAAAGACCGCGCCGCAAAACAGAAAAAAAGCCAGATCCTCAAGGGCTGTCAAAAAGTGATGGATGCCCTTCGTGAGCGCGGAGCGAGGCTTACGCATCAAGCGGAAGAGACGCAGAAGATCGTACATAAGCGCAAGCAAAAAGCCAATGGCAAAGGCAGCCAGGAGCAACAAAAGCAATTCCTTCTGCGAAAGATAGAGTGTCATTTTCGCTTGCCGAACAGCCCTTTGCGGTGGGCAGGTCTGTCGTCTGCATAATACAGACCGCTTATCTTCCCTTCAAGCGCAAACTGACCCGACTCCATATCCATTTTCTTCACGTGCAGTTCCTCCCCGTCGACCGTCAGGACGCCGAGCGAGGTCGAAAGCGTCACCGTGCAATCGTCAAAGGCAAGCACGTCGATCGCGTTGTCGAGCGTGAGAAGCGCACGTGCCTTGAGATGCATTTCGCCCGTCACGGGCGTTTTTTCATTCATGGGCATTCCTCCTTCAAGCAATGCATGCTTTTACGTTATCTCTATGCCCACGAGGAAAAAAATATGCTTATTCCTGCGAAACGACCTCAAACATCGAGGATGCCTCCGCCTTACCTATATGCTCGGCAATCGCCGTCACACGGACAGTGAGCGTGCGCTGACCGAACTTGATCTCGATCACATCACCGATCTTGACGTGATAAGAGGGCTTCACGATCTTACCGTTGACCGAGATATGCTCCTCTGTGCAGGCATCGCCTGCCACGGTTCTTCGCTTGATAAGACGCGAGACCTTTAAGTATTTATCGATTCTCATGTTATTATCCTCATATTATACAGATCATCTTGTTATTATATAGCTGTATTACACATCTTCGTTTTCTTTCGCTTCCACTTCGGCAATGCGGCGGTCGCAAGCGTCGTAGAGCGCCTTTTCGGGATCAATGCCGTTTTCGTTGCAGAGGGCGGCAATATCAAAGAGCAGATCCCCAACCGTCTCTTCAAGCCCCTTGCCGTAGCCGTTCTTGCCCGCCTTTTTGGCGATCTTGGCAGCACGCATGAGCGAGGGGAGCGCGCGAGAGACAGAGTTCAGCTTGTCGCTGACGCTCTCTCTATGCTTGGTTTCCTCCTTGATCCGATCCCAGGCAACAAGCACCTCACCCGAGGAATCGATCACCGCACTACCGAAAACGTGCGGATGACGCACGACCAGCTTGCGACAAATCTCGTCTGTCACGTCAGCAAAGCTGAACTCGCCCGCCTCCTCCGAAATGCGCGCGTGGAAGACGACCTGCAAAAGCACGTCGCCAAGCTCCTCACGCATCAGGGGAATATCCTTCGTATCGATGGCTTCCACAACCTCGTATGTTTCCTCGATAAAATTTTGACGGATGCTCTCATGCGTCTGCTCCCTGTCCCAGGGACAGCCGTTTTCCGAGCGAAGCAGCTCCATGATCGTCAAGAGGTCTTCAATCGTGTAGCGTTCTTTATTTCTGAGTTCTTCAATCTTCGTCATGATAGATTCCTTTTCTTTGTAAATTGTATAGGCAACGCAAGTGCTATGACAGCATGCGCCATTTTTTCATCAGATCGATCGTCCCTTCCGGCAAACCAAGCGCCTGCAGATCCTCCTCCGAGAAAGGACGGAGAAGACAAATAAGCAAAACAAACAGCAAAACGGCGGCAGCAATGGCAAGAAAAATCGCCTGCTTTTCGTTTGTGAGCGCACGAACAGCCCAAAGATAGACGCCGCAGGCAGCAAAAGCAGTCGGGACAGCGGCCAGAAACGGCTTATACAGTATAGAAGCGAGGGAAAAGCCGCCGCTGACCTTGGCAAGATACGCAAGATCAAGCGCGGCGATCACGGTATAGCAACAAAACGTGCCGATCGGCGCCATAGCCATGCCGTAGAAACGAATACCGAAATAGGTCACGAATAGCTTCACAAGCACGCCGATCCCCACCGAACAAACGGGATACCACAGCTTGCCGTATGCCTGAAGCAGTGAGCTTGCCACCGAAACGAGGGCAAGCGGGAAAATAGCCGGGGAAAGAAGCGAGAGAAGCGGCGCGGCGCTTGCCACACTCTCTATATCGGTGTACAGAAGCGAAAGGATCGGCTTTGCAAGAAGACTCATGCCGAGCGAGGCGGGAAGGGACAGCGCGGTAGCTAGCATCAAAGCGCGTAAAGATGCCTTTTTCGCCACAAGCCCCTGGTTTTTGGCAAGTGCGCTACGCACCAAGGGAAGACTCGTGTACGCGATCGGCAGGATCAGTACGGTGGGCATATTGAAAAGCGGTATAGCCAAAGCGGAATAGTTGCCCCAAACGGCGTTGGCATCCTCAGTGGAACACCCGATCGCCCGAAGCGCGTGCATCACGGTAAAAAGGTCAAGCGAGGAGGCAAGCGTGGCAGCAAAGGCACTCACGGTCACGGGAAGCGCCATCGTCAGAACCTTTTGTCTGATCGCACGCCTTTTGGATCTCGGAAGAGGCACTGCGGTAAGCAGGCCTTCTCTTCTGTCAAAGCGTTTTTTCGCTATAAAAAGCGACAGAGTGGCAAGGAAGGAGGCAAGCGTTAAACCGAAGATCGCATAGGCGGCGGCAGATGAAAGCGGATAGCGCGTCACGGCAAAGGTGGCAAGCAGCATACCGAACAGACACTTGCCAACAGCTTCGACCACCTGTGAAAGGGCGATCGGCGCCATACGCTGTCTTCCCTGGAAAAAACCGCGCAATGCCCCTGCGTAGGTCATAAAGGCGAGCGTAGGTGAGACGGCAAGAATGCCCGCCGCCGCCCCCTCGTTGCCGAGAAGATACGCAAAGCCTTTGGAGGGGAGTGCCATCAGAAGAAAGGCAAGTGTGCCGACAAAGAGAAAAAGCCCTGCCGTACTGCGGTATAAAGCCTCTGCTTCTGCCTCATCTCCTTTAGCGATGGCTTCGGCAACGAGAAGCGAAAGTGCCACGGGAAGCCCCGAGGTGGCAAGCACGAAAAAGAGTCCGTAAACCGTATAGGCGGCGTTGAAGTAGCCCATACCGCTATCGCCCAGAAGATTCGTCAAGGGGATCTTATACACCATACCGATGACCTTGACCAGAAGCCCCGACAGTGCAAGGATCAGGGCAGACGAGCCGAAGCTCCCCGCCCTCTTCTCTTTGCCGCGCAGCCCGCGACGTGGACGTTTTTTATGAAGACGCTCTGTCATACTGCCTCCGAACGACGCCGCAGGCAGGACGCTTACGGCTTAGTAGTCACAAACCCGTTTGAAACCGTCCTTGATCTTTTCTATGTCAAGCGTTGTGTAAACGCCGTTTTCGTAAAGAATCTTGCCGTCGACCATCGTGATAAGCACGTCAGTCGATTTGGCGCTGTAAACGGCGGTATACGCCGCATCGTAGGAAGGAATATTGTGAATGGCATCGGTATCGAGAAGCACGAGATCGGCTGCATAACCCACCTCAATCTTGCCGCATTTGTCGCGGCGCTGTGCCAGCGCGCCGTTTTCCGTTGCCATCTTCAGAACGGTATGAGCCTCGCCGCAGGTGGGATCCTTCTCGCGACCCTTTGCAAGGATCGATGCGATGTACATCTCACGGAAGAGGTCAAGCGCGTTATTGGAAGCCGCGCCGTCAGTACCGAGACCGACGTTCACGCCTTTTTCAAGCATACGCGTGATCGGTGCAATGCCGCTGCCCAGCTTCAGATTCGAGCAGGGATTGTGCGCCACCGTTGCCCCATTTGAAGCAAGGAGCTCCATATCGTGCTCGGTCAGCCATACGCCGTGTGCGCATGTCGTGGGCGCGTTAAAGAGACCGCAGGAGGCGTAAAACTCGGTCGGCGTCATGCCGTATCTTGCAATACACGCTTCGTGCTCCTTTTCTGTTTCGGAAAGATGCGTCTGCATCATCAGCCCCTCTTCCGCGGTAAAAGCGGCAACGTCGCGGATATAGCTCTCCACGTTTGTATATTCGGCGTGAAGTGACACATCGACCTTCAGTCTGCCGTTTGCTGCACCGTGATAACGCTTGATAAGCGCACGAGTTTCCTCAAAGCGCGGATCGCCCTTGGCGCGAAGACCGGGGGTAAAGGAGACCATCGAGCGTGAGAGATTTGCCTTCATGCCCGATTCAATGATTGCCTCTGCCGTTCTGTCGCAGAAGAAATACATATCCGAAAAGGAGACTATGCCGCCGCGAAGCATTTCAGCGATCGCAAGCTGAGAGGCATAATAGACCTTATCGTTGTCAAGGCGATCCTCGGCAGGATAGATGCGCGTTTCAAGCCACTCCTGCAACGCCATATCCTCGCCATATCCACGAAAAAGCACCATTGCCGCATGGCAATGAATATTATAAAGGCCCGGCATCAGAATGTTTCCGCGGCAATCGATCACACGGTCGAACCTGCCTTCGATGGCTTTATCGCTGATCGCACCGATCACG
Organism: uncultured Lachnospiraceae bacterium; assembly: GCA_964646715.1. Classification (GTDB taxonomy): domain Bacteria; phylum Bacillota; class Clostridia; order Oscillospirales; family CAG-272; genus RGIG1993. Next base: position 4,210 of record CAZYFC010000015.1, on the reverse strand, counting down.
CCGTCACGAACAAAAAGATCGACCTTTCTGTTGTCAAGTAACGTGGCATTTTTGAAAAGCAGTGTCATATTGGCATTCCTTTCTTTTGGTCACACAGGGGTTAAGTCTCCTCGCCAATAAATTCACGGAAGATCGAATCGGCGGGGATCGGATGGGTGGGATACTGCGGTATTCTGCCAAAGAGCGCAGCAAGACGCTCAGCCTCGCTTTTATACGGGCTGTCGTCGGGGATCTCTGCAAGCTTGCCAAGGAGCATATCGCGGATCATGGCAGGCTCGTATAAAAGAGTCGAATTGATATGAAAGTCAACCGTTGGCTCGTAAGGCTCCATATACAGACGCTCGTTGGCACGCGCTCCCTTCCAGAGAAGATAGGTAAAGGCAGGTGCCATACCGCGTGAGCGACTGTCGCGCACGACACGGCGCGCAAAGCGAAGCTCGTTGGCAGAAAGCCTGACATCGCAGGCTGAGATCCCATCGGAGGGACGGATGAAGACCGTCAGCGTATCCTCTCTCTTTAATATCTCTCTGACGCGCGGAAAACAGGTCTGGATGCCTTCAAAGAGAAAGATATCGGCATCTTTGCCGCTGAAGGGAGTCTTTTTTGTACAGCACCCCTCCTGAAAATCATAGTAGGGCAAAAGTGCCGTCTCGCCGCGTCTTAGCTTATCGACACATAGCGCGAAATACTCGGTATCGATCGTGTCGGGCGAGTCGAAGTCAACAGACACGCCCTGCTCCTCGGCGCATTTCAGAAGATAAGCGCGAGGCAGGAAAAAATCGTCGAGCGAAACAGTCTTCACGCGGATACCGCGCAGGGCAAGCTCATGACAGATACGCGCGGAGGCTGTGGTCTTGCCCGAGCAGGAGGGGCCTGTGAGCGAAACAAAACGCTTGCCACTCATAATGATGCGGTCGGCGGCCTCGTCTACCTGATGTAAAAAGGTCTCTTCGCAGGCAAGAACGAAGCGTTTCACTTCCACGTCGGACGCATGGTTATACGCGACCGAGACGAAACTGTCCATATGTCTCTCCCCCTTTTTTGTAGCGGATTGCGAAAAAACGGCTTAAAGCTGTCCTTTATAGGTCTCAAAGAATCTATCGATCTTATCGGTATACTGACTGTGCATCTCTTCTTCGGTCATTTTCAGATACTCGAAGGGATATTTCGGCATGAAATAGCGCTCGATCTTGGCGGCGGGGCGCGAAACAAGCTTTGTCACCGAGCCGGCACCGACCGCGAAGATATGCTGCAGCTCTTCCATAATGAGGATATTATAGATACCCTCCGCTCCGGGAAGTGAGAAGCCGACGTTTTCAAGATTGCCCACCGTGTTTTTCTGACGGTAGATGTAATACGGGACGTAGCCTGCAAGCTTTGCCTTGACCTGCGAGTAGTCAACGCTCTTCTGCGCCTCTCCGCCCGAGATCGCATACTTGTCAAGACCTGAATCGCTGGCAAAATCCGCCGAACGCTTCACGCAGAAGGTATGAATGGTGAGGTTATCGGGGCGGAGCTTCAGTATGGCGTCCACGCTCTTTGAGAAGGAACGGTAGCTGTCTCCGGGAAGGCCCGCGATGAGATCGGTATTGATATATTGTATGCCGGCAGAACGTGCAATATCATATGCCTTGAAAAAATCCTCAGTCGTATGCCGTCTGCCTATATTCATCAGCACCTTATCGTTCAGGGTCTGTGGATTAATGCTCACGCGGTTGACCCCTGCGTCGACGATCAGGCGCATTTTTTCTTCTGTAATGGTATCAGGTCTGCCTGCCTCACAGGTAAACTCCTCCAGCTCGTCGATATTCACATATTCGGCAAGCTTATCAAAGATCATGGCAAGCTGGTCTGTCTCAAGCGTCGTAGGCGTGCCGCCGCCGATATAGACGGTGGTAAGTCGAAGCCCCTTTTCGCGGATGAGACTGAGAACGAGATCCATATCCCTGAGAAGACGTGCGAGATAATCGGGGATCAGAGACTGTAGTCTCTTAGTCGCAAAGGACACGAAGGAGCAGTAGGCACAGCGCGTTGGGCAGAAGGGGATCGAGATATACAGACTGCAGGAATCGCTTTTCAGCGATTGAAGCACCCTCTGCTCGTTAACGATCACGTCGCTCAGCAGCGCCGCCTTTTTGGGATTCAGAAAATACTCGTGGCGAAGTGCCTTTTTAACGTGAAATTCACTGCCGTTCAGGCTTTCGTGAAGCTGTCTTGCGATCTTCGCGGGGCGAATACCGGTGAGAATACCCCATGCAGGCGTGTAGCCGAAAAAAGTCTCACCCGCCTTGAAGACGGCCTTACCAACGGCGATCTTGCCCGCGCGCTTTCTGTCAAGGTCGCGAAGGAGTTGGGTATATTCCGAAGAGACCGCCTGCTCGCCGATGCGGATCTCAGCATACGCGTGGATCTTATCCTCTTCTTCTTCGGTCGTTACCGACACGATCGGCGTCTCCTCGGTGACGACCTCATCCTGGGCAAACTTCGCACCGGGGAAAAAGATCATACAAAGCGTCTGGATATAATTAACGTTGACGTCGGTATTGAGTATCAGTTTCATAGCTGCTTTCCTTTTGACCTATCCTTTTTTCTTCAGAATCTCGCTGTCCAGCACGATCGTCACGGGACCGTCGTTGACGATCTCGTATTCCATGTGTGCGCCGAACACACCTCTGCCTACGCTTTTGCCGATCGCCTCCTCAAAACAGGCGATGAAAAATTCGTAAAGGCGCTTGGCTTCATCGGGCGGTGCGGCGAAAAGATAGTCGGGACGGTTGCCCTTTTTATAGTTGGCAAGGAGCGTGAACTGCGAAACCACCACTGCTCCGCCACCCACATCGATAAGTGAAAGATTCATCTTATCGTCTTCATCGCAGAAAATACGCAATTTAGCGATTTTCTGTGCAAGAAGCAGCGCATCCTCCTCGCCGTCCCCCTGCGCCACGCCGAGCAGAATGGCAAGCCCCTGCTCGCATGCACCGGTTATTCTTCCTTCAACCTTGACTGAGGCACGCTTCACGCGTTGGATCACAGCTTTCATAACAAAACTTCCTTGCAATAATTATCAGGTGTAGCCTCTCTTCACGTCGATAACGTGGTCGATCGACTTGAGGCGTGAGGTGATAGACTTAAAATGATCGATATCACGACAGCCCACCACCATATTGACGAGAATGCCGCGATCCTTCATCTGCGTGTTGATCTGATGAAGCGACACGCGCATTTCGGCAAGCGCCCCCGTGAGGTCGGCAAGAAGCCTCAGATCGTTTTCAGCAAAGACCTGCAGGATCGCCTCGAAGAGATTGCCGTCTCCCGACTGCTTTCCCGCCTCTTTTTCCCAACGTGCGCTGATAAACCTGCCCGTATAGGCGGGATTGCTCTCACCGAGAATGACATTGGGGCAATCGGACTTGTGTATCGAAATACCGAAGCCTTTCGTGATAAAGCCGACAATATCGTCGCCCGGCAAGGGATTGCAGCAGCGAGCGAATTTGACCTCACAGCCGTCTACGCCGTCAACGATCACGCCGCCCTTGTTCCTCTTGTGGGGCTTGACGGCGATCTTTTCCACGTCAAGCGGCTTCTCAGGCTCAGGCACAACGGTGACCACGCGGTCAAATTCATCCTTCAGCTTGACCGAGATCTTGCTGACCGCAAGACCGCCGTAGCCGATGGTATTATAAAGATCCTCAACCGAGGCCATACCGATGCGACGCACCACGTTTGAGAGGATCTCGTCACGCTGCTGAGGGGTATAGGGACGGTTATATTTTCGGAATTCGCGCTCGATCTCCGCCTTACCCACGATGATATTTTCTGTCTTCTTTTCCTTTTTGAACCACTGACGGATCTTGCTTCGCGCTTCACCCGTCTTCACGATCTTCAGCCAGTCGCGCGAAGGCCCTTTTGAGGAGGACGAGGTGATGATCTGCACGATATCTCCGTTATCGGGGATCGAGTCGATCGGCGCGATGATGCCGTTGACCTTCGCACCCACCATCTTGTTGCCTACCGCCGAGTGAATGGCGTAGGCAAAGTCGATCAGCGTCGCGCCCTGCGGCAGGGTGACCACGTCGCCCTTAGGCGTAAAGACGAATATCTCATCCTGCACGATGTCAACCTTGAGCGCACGCATGAATTCGTCCGAATCGTGCGTACCCTCCTCGCTCTCGATGAGCTTCGAGATCCACTTCAGCTTTTCATCGAATGC
>CAZYFC010000014.1:0-19027 GCA_964646715.1 uncultured Lachnospiraceae bacterium | reverse complement strand
TCAAAAAAAGACGTCTCTTGCCTAAAAGGAAGCTGCCGAAAAAGAAAAGCCTTCAGAAGAGCTTTTCATCGGCAGAAAGCGACGCTTTTTCCGAACAAGGGAAAGCCCCTTGTTCGGAAAAACGCGTCAGTCTTGCATAAATAACTCAGACCGTAGGCTCGGTAGGAGCAGGCGTATCGTCGGTCTCTGCCTTGGCAAGTGCGGCTACGTCGATATCGAAGTAATTGCCCTCGGCATCGGGAATACGGAAATAGCCGTTGCTGTTAGCCCATGCAAAGACAGCCTTGGTGTATTCCATAGGCTCTGCCTGTGCCTGCGTGGTATCGTCGTTGTAGAAGGCGTTAACGAACTTCTGGACCTGCCAGTAGTTGATGTCGAGCTTGCTTTCGAGGTCGTCGGAGGCCACGCGGTGGTTACAGAACGCCATCAGCGTCTCATAGCCGATCTTCAGGATCTTTTCACCGTCATCGCAGTCGGAGGATGCCTCCTCGCTGGTCTTGATGGTATAAGCGAACTCAAGCATGCTGAGGTTGAGTCTCTTGTCGGAAGACGTAACGCCGTTGACGTTGCCAAAGATGTTCTCACGGAGCTTGGAAACGAGAGGTGCTCTGGTGATCGCGGCGAGGAGCTCCTTCTTGCTCGATCTCGTGATCATGAGAGGCAGCTTCTGACACTCTTCCTTGACCATGCGGTCGAAGGCGGCGCTGTAATCCTCAACGAGGTCATCCTCCATACGGAGCCATGAGAGGAGTGCGCTCAGGTTCTTCTCGGAAACGGGAATGCCCTTATGCATCATCATCTTGGACTTGCCGTCCTTCATGATCCAGAAGACCTTCTGCGTGCTGCGGGGCAGGAATTGGTAGGAGATCTTACCCGCAAGGATCATGTAAAGAAGCGCCTTGGCGAGCTTGTCGTTATATTCCTTCTCGTACTCGGGGTTGATGTAGGGCAGATAGCCGTGCTTGTGGATCTCCATACCGAGGTGAGGATTCCACATGTCGGTGTTCTGCGTATACTTCATCGAAAGTGCCTTGCGGTACTGATTGAAGTAGGTAGGATCTCTGCCGATCTCGTTGATCTTGTCGATCTCCATCGGTTGGATGTTGTCAACCTTACGGGTAATCGAGATCATGTGAGAATGCACGCGCGAGCCAATGGCGATGTCAACACCGTTCATGCCCGCCTTCTGAATGAAGAGCTCGACGTAGGTCTTGAGGCTGTTATCGTTGGTATTAAGACCCATGGTCTTGGCGTTCTCGTAAAGATACTGTGCCGTGTGCGTCGAAAGAAGGATAACGGCGTTTTCCTTGGCAGTTGCCACGCGGAGCGAGGGCTTGGCCTTTTCGTACATGTTGCGGAAGATCGAACCGATGCGATCGTAGACCGCGTCCTCGGTTGCTGCCTTCTTCTTTTCCTGCTCAACGAGGATCTGAAGAATGCCCTTCTGGGATTGATCTTTATAATAGGAAGACTTCTTGATCAGGGCGGTATAGGCTTCAACGAGCGAGCTGAAGAGACCTGCCGTACCGATCTCGGAAGCAGCCTCCTCGTTCACAACAGCCTTACCCTTGGCGTGAGCAAGATCAAACACGCTCTTACCTGCGGTGTGGTCCATGTCGATAAGGTCAGCCTCGCTGAAGTCTCTCGAGCCCTGATAGTCCTTGTATGCGGCGAGCTTATCCTCTGCCGATGCGCCGACGTAGATCACGTCCTCAGCGCCTTCGTTGGCGGTAAGGGCGCGCTCGGTATCGAGAACGAGATTCTTGCGACCCTCTTCAAAGCTGCGGAAGAAGTCACGGTACTGATCGATAAGGATGTCAACGCGCTTCTCAATGGTAGCAAAGACCTTGCACTTGAGCTGCTTTTCCGCCTCTGCAAAGAGCGCCTCTGCAAGCTCTTCTGCGTCCTTGACGAGGACGGCGCTGTCGGCGTAGACGTCGCTCTTCTTTGCCTTATAGCCATCCGGTCCAAGCTGTCTGAAAATGTCAAGACGGTCCTCGGCAGCGGCTGCATACTGGCTGTTCTTAAGCGAGAGCTTTGCGTCATCGCCTGCAGGAACGGGATCCTTTGTCTTGAGAAAATCGGTGGGAATGACGAAGTTGTCGTCATACGAGCTGAGGCAATCCCACTCGGTGCAGCCGGCGGTCTCCGCCTTAAGCGCGAGCTTCAGCTTGCAAAGCTGAACGTATGCCGAAACGGGATGAATGTACTTGCCGTTCTTTGAAAGCAGGTTGTAGACAAGAGACAGCTCCTTGTTCGCAAGCACGTCCTTGTCCGAGCCGAGAGGCAGAATCGCGTCCGAAAGACTTCTGTGTCTTGAACGGATGACCTCAACGGCGTTTCTGTAATACTCGGCGAGGTTTGCATAAACCTTGTCGAGAAGATTCACGAAGTTCACACGCTCAGCTTCCTTATCGTCAGCCGAAGCGAAGAGACCGAGCTTCTTGCTCATATCCTTGGGCGTGATGTTCTTGAGAGCCGTTGCCGCGTCGCAGATGAGCTGTTCCTTGAAGTAACGCTTCAGCGAGGTGATATAAGGAGCAAGATACTCAACGTACTCAGCCTTGTCACCGTTCTGAACGACGTTATAAAGCCCTCTTCTGAGAAGGTAAGGCAGACCGGGGACGGTATCCATGCGAAGCACGTTATCGGTGGCGGTAATGACCTCGGAGGCATATTCGCCATCCTTCAGCATGAAGGGCTTGCCCTGCTCGAGCACAGCCTTGCGCTTGCCGTCGATGGCTTCCTCAACGTCACGGGCAATGGCAGTCCACTGACCCGCAGCAGCCTCCTCAGCCTCCTTGTGTGCCATGAAGTCAACGACGTCGTCAAGCGGATAGCGAAGCTCTGCGGCGGAAACGCCCGCATAGACCGCGTTATGGCGGTCAGCGGCAGAGCGCACGGCCTCAAGGTTGCTGTCAGTCGTGTCAAAGGCGAGACCGATATCGGTGCAAAGCAGGGTGTAGAGCGCGCTTGCCATGATACCGTCGTGTGCCTTGACGGAGGAGAGACCTACAAGCTTGTCAAGGAGATAGATCTTGTGGAAGGGGATCGCGGAGGGAGTCCAGTATTCTTCGCGTTCGGAGTCAAAGAGCAGACCGAGATAGGGGTTATCCTCGCTACCGAGCTTAAAGCGGATGGGGGCGGTCTGAGCGCCACCGATCGAAGGCTTGTTGTTGCCGAAGGCGACCTGATTCATCGCGTTAAGCTCACGCAGGATAGCGTATGCGTTGGCATACACCTTCGTGACCTGATCCTGATCCTTTGAAAGAGACTTTTCGTAGATGTCGGGGCATGCGAGCATGGCGTGGGTTCTCGCCTCTGCACCGAACCTCTTCATGTACTTCTTGGCGTAAAGCGTGATCGGAATGAAAGAACCGGAGCCCGTACCGCCTGCAAGAGAGGCAACTGTGTAGATCTCGTAAAGGGCATCCGAGCCGCCGTCTGCCATGAGCTTTTCGATCGCACCTTCAAATGCCGCACGCTTGTCTCTGTTTGCCATCAGATTCATGAAGGCGAGGTAGGACTTCTTTCTCCACTGGGAAGCGCCCTTGAAGAGCTCCTGATGCAGGTAATTACTGCCATCTTCCTTTCCTAAGCGAATAGCTTCTTCACCCGTATAGCAGGGGAAAAAGTCCTCAAGGAATCTGGGGTCGAGGCTTTCCACGACCTTGCCGAGGGAACGGGAGTCTGCCAGGGGAATCGCGGTAGCGGCGGTGATATCCTTGATATCCGCCGTATCAGTGTCAAAAACGATGGCTACGAGCTTGTTGCCCGCCTGATTGCCAAGCTCGCGAACCTTCTGATAAAGAAGGTCAACCGCATGGCTGCCGGTGCCGCCTACACCGATCAGAAGAATGTGTTTGCTCATAAGAATGTGTCTCCTTATCAAAATCTATCTCTAATTGATCATTGATTCGTTTTTTTGCCGCCGCAGGGGAGGCTTTTCCGTCAGGCATTCTCACCCTTGTCCTCTTGGGCGTTTTCTTTGCCGTCAGTCTTCTCTGCCGTCTTCTCGACAGGCTTTTCGGGCTTATCGAGTCTTGCTTCAAGCGCATTTTCGATCTCAGCAGTGGGAACGAAGGGTGCGTTGATGGCGAGATTGCCGCTTTCGTCAAGCATGCCGTCGGGAACTGCAAGGAAGTTGCCCGTATCGTTCACCCAGGATACCATCGCGTTGAAGAACTGCTTGGCATTTTCACCCTGTCTGTCGAAAGAGGACTGCTTCTTGATGCCGGTCACAGTCGAGCCCTTGGCAAGTGCCAGGAAGAGCGAGGTAAGCTGCTGCATATAGATCTCGCCGAAGACCACGGGATTGACCTCGGGCTTCACCTTGAAGGCGCAGAATTCGTAGAAGAGCTTGTTCGCCACGCGAAGAATGCGCTCGGCATCGTCACAGTCACGCATCGACTCCTCGCTGGTCTTGATCGTCCAGGCAAATTCAAGGATACCCATGCCGCCTTCTTTTTCGCCATCACTACCCACCTTGCTTCCCTTCTCGGCAAAGAAGGAGGAACGGAGCATTCTGGTGAAGGGACTCTTGGTGATCTCCGCCTTAAGTCTGTCCTTCTGGCTTTCGACCACAAGGTTGGGCAGATCTCTCTTCTGCGTGTCGATCCATTTGTCAAAAAGGTTGCTCCACTCGTCAACGAGCGCATCCTGATTGCGGAGCCACGCCACAAGCTGTGCCACGTTCTTGCGGTTGACGAGGTGTCCGTCCGAGCCGAGGATCGGCTTTTCTGCGCCTGCCTCGAAATAACGGAAGCTCTCGCTGTTCATACGGCCCGTGCCCTTACGGTAGATGATCTTCTCGTGATCGATCGCGTAGAAAAGTGCCTTGAAGAGCTTTTCGTCACAAAGATCCTCCATCGCCTCGTTCATATAAGGCAGATAGCCTCTCTTGTGCAGATTGTAGCCGAGATGCGGATTCCACATATCGGTGTTATAACGCTCGCTGAAATCAACGGCACGTTTGTAATTGTTATAGTAAACGGGATCGCGGCTCATCTCGTCAAACTTCGCAATGCGAAGCGGCGTGATGTCCATCTTCTCGCCCGTGAAGTAGAGCATGTGATCGGGAATGCCCTTGACCACAGCAACGCGCACACTGCTGTCACCGGTGTACTTACCGATAAACTGCTCGGCGCAGGAAGCGAGAATATGCGATTCGCTGACGCCCTCGGCAGGCACGTTGAGTTCGTATTTGTCGGCGTCGTACTTCAGGTGACGCGCGGTGTTTTCGGACATCATCACGACCATCACGTCCTTGGGATCAGGGGAATTGTCGCCGTGCTTGCGCGGCGTGACGATGAGCGAGGGACGCGCGATCTCAAGCGCGGAGGTAAGAAATTCCTTGAAGGCAGCCTCATAGCCCGCGTAGTTGCCGTTTCTGCGGCAGCTTTCGCGGATCGCCTGGAAGACATCGAGCTTGTCAAGGTCTTTATAAACGGCGTTCTTCTTGGCGATGGTCGCGGCGTATGCGGCGATCATGCCGTCAAAAAGGCCGAAGAAGGAGGGCAGATTTTCAGTGCGCGTCACGTCTCCCGTGATCTCAACAGCGGCCTCCTCGTAGCAACGCGAGAAGACGCTCTTGCCCGCCACGTCGTCACTTGCGATCACGTCGGCTTCGTCTTCGACGCTGTTTCCGAGAGCCTCGTTCATAATGGCGATGCGTTCCTTTTCGGACGAAAGCACGTTGAGGACCGAATCCGTCTTACCGCAGTCTCTGCGGCGCACCATCTTGGTGGACTCGGCGAGATCAACTCTTGCCTCGTCGAAGCGGCGGAAGAACTCGCGGTAACGCTCGATCAGGACGTCAACGTACTGCGAAAGGCGCAGGAAGACGAGTGCCTTGAGCTGCTTGACTGCATCCTGACGGATGCTTTCGAGATTGCCGATAGCATCCGAGATGAGGTAGGCGTTATCGGTATATGCGTCGGTACGCGTGGTGGTGGTCAGTTTGAAGCTCGAGAAGCTCTCGCCGCCGCGCAGGTAAGCGCTCTTAGAAGGCTTGAAACGGCTCTCGTATTCGGGAATGCCGCTTTCGCCCGTCACCAGCGTGCCTCTTGAAACCATGTAATCGAGCGGAAGCTTAACGTCTGCACCGGTGTTGATCTTGTGCCAATCCTTGCTCTTTTCAACCTTCAGCGCATCAACAAGACGCTTCTTAAAGCGGCAGAGCTGTACCATAGCCGTCACGGGATGGACGTACCTGCCATCCTTCATGAGCAGGTTGGTGATGAGAGAAAGCTCCTCGTTGGCACGGGGATCTTTATTCTTGTTAAACGTAAGGATCGCTTCGGAAAGCGGGCCGGCGGCTTCCTTGACCATTTCAACGCAGGAGGAAAAATAGCCTGTCAGAAGCACCACAAGCTCGGAATAGTTGGCAACCACCGTCGAGCGAAGCTCGCGTCTTGCCAAGAACCAGGGGCGCTTGGTAACTGCCTTTTCAGCGATCGCACCCATGATCCCCTCGGTGTTGACCGTCTCATCGGTCGATACGCGCGTGTTGATCGCCGAGGAAAGCGCATCAAAATAGCGGTCAGCCGTCGTGTTGGGCAAGCGTCTTCCCTCGTCGTCGTACATAGCCGTCGAACGGTCCACGATCTCGCTGACGTTACTCGTCTGCAGCTCTCTCTGGTTATCCAGCTCAGCAAGCAGCAATTTGGCATAGTCGCCGTCGCCCATCGTAAAGTGGCGGCGTGCTTCCTTCGCCCGCATCTCCTTTTCGCAGATCGTCTCCTCGGTGGCGCGGTGAAGCACCAGCCATTCGTCCTGCGAGACGCGCATGGTCTTCTCGTGTGCGAGATAGTCAAGGAGCGTTTCCTTCGGGAAGCGGAGCTGTGCGGTCGAAATACCCGCGTAGATCGCGTTGGAGCCGTTGTTCTGTGAAACGAGGGTGGCGTGGTTGGAATATTCGCTGTCAAACTCGGCGCCTATGTCGGTGCAAAGCACGGTGTAAAGCGAGTTTGCGAGAATGATGTCGTGTGCGCGGATCGAATGGATGCCGGGAATGCGGTCGAGCAGGAAGATCTGCTGGAAGGGCGCAGCCTCAGGCGTCCAGAAGTCATCGTTCATCGAGTCGAAGAGAAGACCGACGTTCTGATTCTTTTCTTCCTTTGCGCGTGCCGAGCCGATCACCAGGCGGATGGGCGCTTTTTTCCTGCCGCTTCTTGCGCGACCGGTGTCAAACACCTCACGGTTATAGCCTCTTGCGACCTGATTGATCGCGTTCAATTCGCGGAGAATGGCGTAAGCATTTGCGAAGATCTTGATCTTGTTGTCAGCCGACTGACTTTCGGAATAGATATCGGGCAGCGCCACCATCGCGTTGACGATGGGATCCTTGCCCATAGCGCGCAGATACTGCTTGGCAAAGAGCGCGATCGGAATGAACGAGCCCGAGCCCGTACCGCCTGCAATAGAGGCGATAACGTATACCTCGACAGACGCCGAGCTGTCACCCGCGACCTTTTCAAGCGCGCGTGTGAAGGCGGTGTAGGACGCCTGCTTATTCATGGCGTTCAAAAAAGCGAGATAGGACTTTTTTCTCCACTGAGATGCGCCGCGGATCATCTCCTGCGCGCGCACGGAGGGCTCGTCACAAGGGAACCATTCGCTGAGGATGTCTCTTCCGAGTCTGTCGCAGACCGTGCCGACACCTGCGGTGTCAGCCATCGTAACAGCCTGTGCCGCCGTGATGCCCTGCACGCAGCCTGCGTCGGTATCAAAGACGACTGCCGAGATCTTGTTATTGGTCATGTTGCCGAATTCGCGTATCTTCTGATAGAGAATATCGACCGCGGAGCTGCCGGTTCCGCCAACGCCGATCAAAAGAATGTTTTTCATGCTCAAATTCTCTCTTTCATGTATATGATATTAAATTGAAATCAGATAATGAATGTCTCTTTTCTTTTCGACAGAAAATTACCGTGCGACAAAGAAAACGATCGCCTGCAGATTGTGGAATCTTGAGTCGTCGTATACCGCGTACACGACACGGCTGACGAGCCTCTCTGTCCTGCCGGGGCTAACCACGTTCATGGCGGCGTTTGCATTGTTGTGCTGAAGGGAATAGGGGAACAACGCACGGAACTGCTCGGTCGTGATATCCACACCGGTGCGGTCAAAGCGGGGCGTCTGTCCTGCGCGGATGGCATCCACCATGCGCTTGTAGGTTTCGTACTTGTCTGTCTGCACGATGTCACGCTCACGGAAGCGCAGGCAGTTGTTTTCACGCACGCCTGAGATCGTGATCATGTCGTTGCCGTCCTTCTTGTTGACCGTGACCTTGGCATATCTGCCCTCGCCGTAGGGCTTCTGTGCCGCCATCGGATTCAGGATGCGTCCCGGAACCATTCTGTCCTTCCAGGTAAAGTTTTTCTTCTTGATCGTCACGCCGCTGGGATAGGAGCGTGCGCCTGCGCCCATCGCAATTCTCACGAGGTAGCCCTTCTTATGACGGGGGCTCTTCTTGGTGCAGACGATGATCAGGATGATGTGAATGATCAGAAGGATCAGAAGGATACGCCAGAGATAGCTGAAGAAGCTTGCCTTGCCGACCGTGATATTGCCGACGCCCTCGACGTTGTCGTAATCGGCAGTGATCTTTTTGTCGCCGCCGAAAAGAAGCATCGAGGTGAAAAGACGCAGGATGCCGGGCTGATCGGAAACCACGCGGCAACGGATACAAGGCGTACCGTCGACCGTCACGACCGTCAGCTCCTCACCGGCAGGCAGGAGAAAATTGTTCGTTATGCCCGAAGTGATCTTAAACTCACCGCTTTCAAGGGCGGCGGCAAGCTCCTCTTCGGTGAGATTGATGCCGTCGCGCGTCACGGCGAAATATGCGGATACCTCATTGTTCTTCAGCGAGAAGCGGTCTACCGTGCCGTCCTCTGCTTCAATCGGGATCACGGCGTAGGCTGTGGGCGTCAGCGTCAGCGTTGCCGTTGCTTCCGCGCGCAGGGAGGCTTTGTTGTCACCTACCACGGTGACCTTTACCGTACCTGCCGTGCCGGGAGTCTTCGTGCTGAAGTCGCCCGTGTTATCGACAGTGGGCAGGAAGTAGAGCTTGCTGCCGTCAAGGGTGCAGTAGGAGGTCACGTCAACGCCGTCGAAGGTGACCGTGTAGGTCGTGATGCCGTTGTCAAAGGCGAGACTCTCGCCCTCGCCCGCCAGGCTGAAGACGAATTGCTCCTTGTTGAACTTGAATTCGTGCTGTGACATCGAGAGGGTATCAGCACCTTCAAGTGTCAGCACCATGGTGGAGGGGTAGCGATAGACGGTGGTCGATGCCTTGCGCGAGACGTTGTAAGGGGAGATGACCTCGAAGGCAACGGTACACGCGCCGTAGGAAAGGGCTTCTGTGTCAAGCAAAACGGTCACGGTGCCGTCGCTGTTGACGGTAGGCTCGACTGAGACGGCAGAGCCTGATCCGTCGGTCACGGTAACCGACCACTTATAATCGTTAAGGCCCGATGCGTCGAGCTTCTTGTTGTTCACGAAGACTGTGAAGGTGCTTTCGCTCCTGGTGGCAGAGCCGCCGATATTTTCCTGAAGTGCAGCCTCAACGCGGTAATGCGTGTGGTCAACCTCGATAAAGCAGTTCAGGGTGGCGTAGATGGTATAAGCGCCGTCCATGACGCTGACCGCCATACTGATCTCGTTTTTGCCCTCCTTCAGAGGGATCGCCTCGTTGACGAGATAGTTCTTGCCATCGGCAGAGACCTTTGCCTCCACGTCGCCGAAGATGGTGGCAAGGTCGATCTTCTTATTCGTTCCCTGCTCGTAGACCTCATAGCTCATGCGGATCACATCGCCCACGTTCAGCATATCGCTGACGTACTGTGAATCGCAGACAGCCCACTGTCCGTCCTTTTGGCATTCCATGACCGGTACGACGTAAAGCGCGGGCTCGACCATGACCGAGAGGCTTTCGGGTGAAACGGGACCCGAGAAGGTCAGAACGAGGTCACCCTCCGAGAAGAGGGGAGCACCGTTGATCACGGCGGAGCAACCGTTCTGCATACCCAGCACCTTTTCAGGCGTGATCTCACTGACCTGAGACGGCGTGAGCGCTGTGCCCGCATAGGAAGCCGACACGAGCGTTGCGCCGCAGTTCTGTGCCACGAAGGAGACGCTGCGCAGGGGAAAGTTACAGTAATCAAGATCGACGGCGATCGTATTGCCGTTCGCCGTAAGCGCGCTCGTCGGAAGCGTGTAGCGTCCCGAAAGGCGGTTGGCGATGTCCTGCATCGCGGCGGTATAATCGGTGGAAAGCGAGGCGTGATACGCCACGAAGTTTGGATTTGAGACAAGCGAGGAGGAGCTGAGATCCTGCGCGCCTGAGCCCATGCCCATATAGATCATCTGGAAGGAGGAATAGGCGTTAATATGAGGCGTGAGGAGTGATTCAGTCATGCTGACGCCGGTGAATGCACCGTCGGTCAGAATGACGAGCCAATATTCCTTGTCGGAGCTGACGCTCTCCTCGGCGCCTGCGGGAAGCATGCCGCGGTCAACGAGCTGCTGTACGGCGATCTCGATCGATTCCTTCGGCGTGCTGTCTCCGTAGGGAGAGAGAAGCGACTTGTAGGTCGCCATCACGCGCTTGATCTCGGCATCGCGGTCGGGCGCGGAAAGGTCGACCTCAAAGCCCTGAGCGACCGATTCGACCTTATCGCCGTTCTCAGTCATAGGGGTAATGACCAGCGTGTCGTTACTGCCGAGAAGCGCCATCAGCATCTGCAGGGCGTATTCGGCGTATTGTGAGCGATGCTCCGTCGTTGTGGAAGCAGTATACTTGCCGTAGTCCGAGTCACGCATTGAGCCGGAGTTGTCGTAGACGACTGAAACGATCTTTTCGGTATAGCGCACGCCGCTGTCTCCCTCGGCGGCAGAAGCACCGGCGGGAACAGCCGTCGCGAAAGCGGATATAATCAAGATCAGTGAAATCGCCACCGCGAGCAAGCGTAATGTCTTATTCATTGAAAAGCTTCTCCTTTTCCCTTTTGAGGTGTTATCAACGATATGCCGTATCGACAGAAATTCTTCACAAAAGGCGTCGGTTTTCTTCCTTATAAAAGGATACTTTTGAAAAAGGACGCGGATGATGATAGGGTAGACTCCCTCATCATTCATTGAGACAAATATTCATTTTGTATTTTACACCAAAAAAACTCAAAAAGCAATAGACTTTTTATAAAAAAACACATATTTCTCACTTTTTATTCAATTTTTATCAAAAAACGCTCCAAACAGCTCCCACAGCTTCCTGTTTTTTGCCGCCCTTATCCCTTTTTTACCTCTTCGCGCGCCGGGGCGCCTATAGCTCACCGAGCAGAGAGAGAGAGAGAGAGAGAGAGAGAGAGGCGAAGGGATCTCCCTCGTTCCTGCGGGAAACAAAAAAGGGCTTCAACGCGTGAATTGTCCACAGCCTGTTGAAAGCCTCTATTCATTACAACTGATATTCATCAAAGATACCCGATATACATCAAAGCGTTTTCAATTTGTCAATTCCTTCAGGAATAACGGTAAGCAGACCTCCCTGCCCAAAGACTTGCCCTTTGGGAGAGGCATGCCCTCATCGTCTCGTTATCCCACTCTCCATAATACAGATCGGCAGAGGGAATTATGATCCCTCTGCCGATTTGTATGTATCTGCATGCCGTAGGGACGGTATCTTTCGTTTCAAAAAGCACAGTCTTTTTACGGGAGCTTTTTTACAGCTTCCTTTTTTCATCGGCATGTCACACTTCACAAGGAGGTGCGTTTTGTTGTAGGCGGTTTATTCAGCCTCGGCGTAAGTAACCGTAATCGAGAGAATTCTGAAGTGTCCACTGGTACCGGTTCTCGCAAGAACAACGTCAGCAGAGCCGTCTGTGGGCGTGATCGTTACGGTAGCGCCGCTGATTGCAGCCGTACCGTTGGTAACGGTATGGTTGTCGGTTTTGATGGTATAACTGGAGCCGGAAGCCGTAACGATGACGATGCTTTCGATCACGTATCCGTCGGTGGCAGAGACGGTCAGCGTGTTACCGCCGTAGAGTCTGAAAGCTGTTCCGGAATTATAATATGCAGGCGCGGTCGAACCGGTGCCTTTAGAAGCGGAAAGCGAGATCACATCGTCGAGGTCAACCGCTGTAACCGCTTGTGCGTTTGAATAACCCTGTTCGGAGAAGGTGACGGAAACGACGGTAGATCCTGCGGGAACTTCAGGTGCTTCGGGGTCTTCGTTGTCAACGTAGGAATCAAGCGTGCAGCCCGTGTCGAACTCAATAGTGCCGTAGTAGTTCTTCAGCGTGCCGGTAACGGTGATCTCGTCGTTAACGCCGATCACGTCAGCGCCGTCACCCTTCATGCGGAAGCACATAATGGGCTTATCCGTCATATTGCCAACGACGATGGTAACGGTAACGTTGCTGTAGCTTGCGTCGTAGGCGGTGTCGACCGAGATGATCACACCGGTGAGCGTGTAAGCCTTGTTGAGGGAAGAGCCGGATTCAAGTGCGTAAGCGGCGTTCACGATCTCTTCGGGAGTGGAGAGAACGACCTCTTCCTCCGTATTGTCTACCCAGGAATCAAGCGTGCAGCCTGCTTCGTACTCAATAGTACCGCTGTAGTTGGTGAAGCTGCCGGTAACGGTGATCTCATCGCCAACTGCGAGCTGATCAATGCCTTCGCCTTCCATGCGGAAGCAGTACATATCCTTGTCGGAGCCCTCTACGTCGATGGTGACGGAGATGTTGTTATAGCTTGCGCTGTAGGCGGTGTTGATCTTAGTGATGATGCCGGTCAGCGTGTAGGTGCCATCAAGGGTTGCACCTTCTTCAAGTGCGTAAGCGGCGTTCACGATCTCTTCGGCAGACTCAAGCCAGGTGGTAAGGGCAGCATAGCCGTCGAGAACGGGATCGCTTTCAGCGTCAGCGGTGAGCGTAGCGGAAACCGAGGCGAACGCGGTGACGGGAGCGCCTTCAACGACGATACCGAAGATAGCGCAGCCTTCATCGGCTACGTAGGTCTCACCTGCGCCGACAGCGGTCTCCATAAAGGTGAGGTCAGCAAAAACGTCGAAGGAGATAGCGCCTGCAGCGTTACCGGAAGCATCGGCAAACGCAACGGCAAGTGTAAGAGCATCGAAGCTCTTGAGATACTCAACGTTGGCAACGAGAACGAAACGAACGTCCTTCTTGGTGCTATCGGTCGTGTTGATGCGGTCAGAAACGTAAAGGTCAACCGTCTCAGAGCTGAGCACGTTACCTTCAGCGGCACTGACAGGGAAGATTGCGATCATGCAAAGAAGCATGCTGATGACCATAATGGCCGACAGAATCTTTTTCATGGGGATGCAATTCCTTTCTGTTTTGTGTTTTCTTGTTTTTTTTGAGAAGCAAGCCGTCGCAAGCGACACCTGCCCACATTCGCCTTTATTATATCTTTTTTGTTTTGTTGTGTCAAGGGCTTTTTGCTTTTTTTGCCAAAATAAGTCCTTTTTTTGCTTTATTAAGCAGCCCGTTCGTAGCGGCGCACCCAAAAAAAGATCGGTACAGCTTGTTGCCGTACCGATCCTTTTGGTATAAAAACGCCTTTATCTGCCGAGAGCCGCCGCACCGATGATGCCCGCGTCGTTGCCGAGCCGGGCTTTTCTGATCTCGGTCTGATGCGCCGAATTGCGCGCGAAGTTCTCCTTTGCCACGATCTCACGAAGAGGTGCCATGAGATATTCACCCTCGTTGCAAACGCCGCCGCCGATGCAGATGATCTCGGGCTGGAAGACGTTCACGACGTTGGTAAGACCGAGTGCAAGATAGTCGATATACATATCCACGACCTCGGCACCCGCCTTGTCGCCCTTTCTCTTTGCCTGAAAGGCAGTCTTGCCGCTGACCTTGCCGTCACGGTGATACAGCTCCCACATAAGAGAGTCCTTGGCGGTCTCCATTTTCTCGTTCGTCATCTTGATCAGACCCGTTGCGGAGGAATAGGTCTCCCAACAGCCGCGTCTGCCGCAGGTGCAGGGTCTGCCGCCCTTTTCAATCACGATGTGCCCGACCTCCGCGCCCGCATAGTTGAAGCCGGAATAGATCTTGCCGTCAATGACGATGCCGCCGCCGACGCCCGTACCGAGGGTGATCATAACGGCAGAGGACGCGCCCTTTGCCGCACCGACGAGCGTTTCGGCAAGCGCCGCGCTGTTCGCATCGTTATCGATATACACCTTCTCCACGCCGAGCTTTTCGGAAAGCACCTTGGCGATGGGATAGTTGTGCATCACGATGTTATTGGAAAACTCAACGACGCCCGTTGCGCTGTTGCAGGTGCCGGGAGAGGCGATGCCCGCATAGGCGATGTCGGCAAGCGTGAGCTCGTTGTCGGCAAGCAGCTTCTTGCAGAGGTTGGCCATATCGGTCATAACCTCGTCGATCGGGCGCTTGGCAAGCGTGGGAACAGAGCCCTTGGCAACGATGTTCAGGTTTTCATCTACGATCCCGGCGGCAATATTCGTTCCGCCAAGGTCGATTCCAAGATAGTACATAACAGTTCTCCTATCAAATCATGTATATGTTTTTATAAAATACTTTATCATGCATACGGCGTATACGCTTTTATAAGAGTACCTCTCTCGGGGAGCTGTCAGCCTTCAGCCTCAGGACTTCTGCGCCTCTTCCTCCCCGTAAAGCCCGTAGGCTTTCTCGAACAACTCTCTTGCACGTATCTCTCTGCCCGAAAGCCACAGAAAGGCAAACAGCGCTTCAAAGCCGCTTGCGCGGCGATATTCGCAGGCAGACGCACTTTTGGGGATCGCGGAAACGTGGTTGTTTCTGCCGCGCTTGAAGGCGGCAAGCTCCTCTTCGTCAAGAAGCGGCAGGATGTTTTCGAGCGCCGCGCTCTGCGCCGTCGCCTTAACGTATCTCATCGCCTCTTTGTTGAGCTTCCCTACGTCGGAAAGCCCCAGGGAGAGAAGATGCTCCCGCGTAAGAAGCTCGATAACGGCGTCACCGAAATAAGCCAGCTCGCCTGCCGAGACCCTGTTCGGTTGCATGGCGTTCTTTTTCACGACTCCGGCCTGCGCTTTCTCATAAATACGCCAACGGCGATCAGCACCGTGCCGGTAGAAAGCACCACAGCCCCCGTAACGGCAGTTTCGTTGACAGCAGCAGGCGTCTCTTCGCCGCCTTCAGCCTCCGTGCTCTCTGCCCGAGCCGTCTCTTCGCTTGAAGTTGACTCAGGCGGCATTTCCGCGGCGTTGGCAATGAGATAGTCAACGATGGGCGAGACGGAGATAAGGACCGCAAAGAGGAACAGTGCGATCAACAGCACGATGAGCTTTTTCACCTGCGCGTCCCCTCTTTTCTCGGCGTTTTGCGGCGCTTTGTGAGCGTTCTGACACAAAACACCAATTTAACGCTTACAGTATAACACACACCGCTTCAAAAGTCAATCACTTTCTTCCGCTCTTTCAAAAGAAAGCGTTTTTTTGTGAAAATGGCAGAACTTTTTGTTTGACAAGACGGCTGAAATATGCTATAGTGGAAGGAAAGACCCGAGAAAAGAGGCAAGGATCATGAAAGAGGTCAACATCGTGCTGGTCGAGCCGGAGATCCCACAGAACACGGGCAATATCGCCCGCACCTGCGCCGCCACGGGCGCGGCGCTTCATCTCGTTAAGCCGATGGGCTTCACCCCCACCGACGCCAAGCTCAAGCGCGCGGGGCTTGATTATTGGGACAAGCTCGATATCACCTATTACGAGGATCTTGACGATTTCCTCGCGCAGCACAAGGACGACGCGCTCTACTTCTTCTCCTCCAAGGCATCCCGCAATCACACCGAGGTGAAGTACCCCAAGACAGTCTATCTCGTCTTCGGCAAGGAGACGGCAGGTCTTCCCGAAGCGCTTCTCAAGGCGCGCTACGACGATTGCCTGCGTATTCCGATGCTGCCCGGTCTTCGCTGTCTGAACCTCTCCAACGCCGCCGCGGTGGCGGTATACGAGGTCTTCCGGCAGAGAGACTTTGAAACGCTCACCGCCGAAGGGCATCTCAAAACGCCTTGATGAACGAAGCGCCCTGTCTGCCGCTTCTCGGACACGGCGAGGTCCTTTGCACCTTTTCGTCTGCCGATCTCGTCGGTATTCGCTTCGGATACGGCACCCCTTCTCTTTTCTCGCACGGCATCTCCTTTCTCAAAAAGCCCCACCGAGCAGACTTACCGCTTTGAAAAAGGGGCGCCTTACCGTAAATTCGTCTTTGAGGTACCGCTATGAACGTATACGATTTTGACCGCACCATTTTTCCGGGCGATTCTTCTATCTGGTTCTGGAAATATTGCATGAAAAAATATCCCGCAACCAAGCGTGTGATCCCGAGAGCGACCTGGGCAATGATCCGCTACGGCTTCAAGACCTACACATGGGCAGAGGTCATGCAGACCTTCTTCCGCTTTCTGCGCCACCTCCCCTCGGTGGAAGAGGCTGTCAACGCCTTCTGGGACGAAAACATCGTCCACATCCGCCCCTGGTATCTTGCACAAAAGACGCCTGAGGACTATATCGTCTCCGCCGCCCCCGACTTTCTCGTGCGCCCGCTTTGCGAGCGTCTCGGCGTGGGCTGTATTGCCACTGACATGGATTCGTCAAACGGCGTGATCAACGGCGTTGACTGTGCAGGCGAGGAAAAGCTCGTTCGCTATCTCGCCTGCCACGGCAAAACGCCGATCGAGCAGTTCTACTCGGATTCCCTTTCGGACACGCCGCTTGCCACCTACGCCGACACCGCCTTTCTCGTCAATAAGAACAAGATCGCCCCCTGGCCCTTCAGCCAAGGCAAGAAGCAGACCGAAAACAGATAAGAAACAGGCAAAAAGGCGCTGTCTCACGGCATTAAAAAAGTGAACGCTATGTGCAGCCTTAACAAAAAATCAAGGTCTCCGAAATGGATGACCTTGATTTTTTTATTGCTTTTGTATAGAAAGCTGTTTCAAAAATCAATTTGAGACAGCCCCTTTTACGTGTTATCAGGCATATCTTATTCTGCAGCAGGTGCTTCAACCAGAACTGCCAGGACAAAGCCGCCCATGTTGTCGCCCGAAACGGTGTAGGTGGCGTTTGCGCCTACCGTAACCTCGGTAACGGCTTCGTTCGACGCTGCAACGTAGGAAAGCGCCCAGGTCGAGCCGTCTGCGGCGGTGGCGGTGGTAATACTGCCGTTTTTGATACCGTCAAGGTAAGCGGCAAGAGAGCCCGCCTCAGTCACACCTGCGGCGTGTACCGTACCGACGTAGCGGAATCTGCCCGACTGAAGGTTCACGTCGTCGCCCACAAGACCCTCGTATACGAAGCCAAAGCTTGCGGCGTACGCCTCAAACCACTTGTCGTAGGTCACGCTCTTACCGTCCACCGTAACACGGTTAAGGCTGTAGTTGAGACCAAGCGTGCCGCCGCTGTAGCCAAGGATCGAGATCACGTTGCCCGTGATGTAGGGGCTGGTGTAGCTCTCGCTCATCGCAGCGGTGTAGCCCGAAACCTGCAGTACGCGATTCGTAGCCGAATGCTTTCCAAAGGTGGAGATCATGGAAACGAGGGCGTTGTAGGTCTCCTTACGGACGTAATGCGTCCAACCGGGCGTTACGACAAGCTCCGATGCGCTGACAAGGCGCTTGTAGTCGCTCTTTTCGATATCCTCAGAGGAGGTGCTTGCGTCGCCGCGGAAAATATTTTCAAGATCGTAGGTATAGGGATGCTCGGCAGAGATCTCGATCAGAACGCCGCTTGCCGCATCGGCGGAATTCAGCGTCACCTTGCCGCTTTCGTCAGCCTTGAGGGGCGTTTCGGAAAGCGTGGGCTCGATGGGGGTGAGATCGGGCTCGGCAACAGTCGTGGTCTCAACAGTCGAGGTCTCGTCGGGATCGGCCGTCGTGTCAACTGCCTCAGTCGTGGTTTCAACTGCCTCGGTGGTGGTGTCGGCAGGCGTCGATTCAGCCGTGCTTTCGGGGGTGGTATCGTTATCCGTGCCTGAAGTTGCCACGATCACGATCACGAGGATCACGGCAACCAGCACGAGCGCAAGGATCATGATCAGCTTGCCAAGCGGTTTATTCGTCTTAGGGGTGTCGTTCATTGCATTTCAACCTTTCTTTTGTCGGGAGGACTTTCCTTTCGTTTCGGGAAGATACAGCCTCGGTCAAAGCGTCAGACGGGCGTCCTTCATCCGACCCGCACCGACCGAGCGCACGCCTTTTGCATAGCACCTACAGGTGTCACACACAAACGCCGACAGCTCGCTACCGTTATTATACACTATCGCACTTGTGACTATATGAATAATTGTTGAACAAACTATTAATTTTTAGTGTTGACCGCGTCACTTTTCCGAACGACCGCTTCGTTTCAGGAGAAGGTCGAGTGAAAATCCAAGAGCCAGCGTCAGAAAAACGCTCGTCAAGGCGCGCTCAAGAAGCAGACGGGAAAGATATGTACGCGCGGCGATCTTGCCGATCGGCGCAGACAGGGCAAACGCCCCCGCAAAGAGCGCGAGCAGAAGAGAGAATGTCAGAAATACGTAGATAAACCGCCGTGAGGCGACGTGAAGCGGCATTTTGTGACCTCCTTTTCAGTCAGCGGCGGTCGTACGCCGCTTTCTCCGCTTTTATCTTACCAGAGAGAGCGGCCAAGTGCAATGACAAAAAAATGTCAAAGCCGGCAAAAAAATTCGGGAAAGCGGTTGATTTTTGACGCGGCGTATTGTATAATGTATTTGATATGATGCGGCGAAACGGCTTTTTGCGGTCTTTTGGCAAAGCCGCCCGAAGTAGCGCCCCAGCAGGTTATTTTTTAACAAGGAGATAAAGACTATGAGCAATGAATGCATCTGCGAATACGCAATGAGCCACGAAGTACAGGCCATGTGCAAAGTCGCAAAGGGTCCCGACCACGGCCCCGCACCCATTCCCGAAGAGGGCAAATGGGTACAGTCTAAACAGATCACCGATATTTCCGGCTACACCCACGGTATCGGCTGGTGCGCAC
>CAZYFC010000013.1:0-19474 GCA_964646715.1 uncultured Lachnospiraceae bacterium | reverse complement strand
AAATCGTTCCAACAAGCAGAAGAACAAGAATAGACATGATCACAATGACAATTTTGTTTCTTGACCTCTTAAACATCGTCACACCTCAACTCGTAGCCGATCCCCCGCACTGCCTTGATCTCGGTTTTTGCCTTCACAAACGTAAGCTTCTTTCGCGTGAAGGACATATATACCTCTACGTTATTATATTCGGCTTCACTGTCAAAGCCCCAGATCTTAACCGCAAGCTGCTCCCTTGTCAGGATCTGCCCCTGATTTACGATCAGGTATTCAAGAATACGGCATTCCTTTTCACTCAGGCGAATACTGTTTTCACCGCAGAACAGGGTAGAGGTGTTTTTGTTTAAGGTTATATCCCCGAAGGAAAGCGTCCTGTCCTTTGTGTTTGTATTTCGCCTTCCGAGCGCACGCAGACGCGCAAGCAGCTCCTTCGTCAAAAACGGCTTAGTCAGGTAATCGTCGGCACCGCAATCGAGTCCCGTGACCTTATCGTCAAGCTCACTCTTTGCCGTAAGCATCAGGATCGGCGTTTTGATCCCGTTGCGTCTGGCTTCCCTGACAATGTCAAAACCGTTTTTTCCGGGCAGCATCACGTCGAGGATGACGATATCGTAAATATCGCTCTCGATGGCGATCAAGCCGTCGATACCGTTGGCATAATGATCCACGTCGTATTGCTCCAGCCGCAGAAGCTCACATAACGCCTGCGCCATTCTTTTCTCGTCTTCAACAAGTAATATCCTCATACCCCACCTCCGTTCTGCCTACCATTGTACCACAAAATATTGAAAAAGTATTGAACTAAAAGCATTTTTCGGGAAAAGATTTGCGAATATGACAGAAAGACCGAGACAGCCGTGATCCTCCTCGCAGATATGGACTTGTCCGTAGGTGAGATCGGCAGCAGATATATATCGGCAGCAGATATATATATAAGACGGCGGCTATTGAAATTACGACAGTGTTGTGCTAAAATATCAATTGACCACAGTACAAAAGCGAACTGCCCGTTTTGTAAGTCATGTAATGATCCCGTTATTTAAGAGAATCGAGGATTCACAGTATGAAAAAGCTATTCGTTTCATCCACCTTCAGAGATATGCAAAAGGAGCGCGATTCGCTTCAGAAGCATATCCTTCCCGAACTTAATAAGAGATTGGTCGATTACGGCACGAAAATCACACAGACCGACCTGCGCTGGGGCATTTCCACCTCGCAATTGTCTGCCGAGCAGGGAGAGCAAAAGGTTCTTAACGTTTGTCTTGAAGAGATCAGCAAGTCCAGGCCGTATATGATCGTTATGCTCGGTGAGCGGTACGGCTGGGTGCCAAGCTCTGCCATTATCGAAATGTCTGCCCGGGGCAGAGATATTTATCTTGAGAGCACCGACATCAGCGTTACTCAGCTTGAGATAGAGTATATCGCCTTTACCGAGAAATGGGACGAATCCCGAATATTCTTCTATTTCCGCGATTTTGATCTTGCGGATATGAGCCCTGAGCAGCGCGCCGTTTACGAGTCGGAATCGGATGAAGCAAGGGAGAAGCTATCCAAGCTGAAGGCTCGTATTGAAAAGAAGTTTCCCACTCAGATCAAACACTACTCGCTTAAATACGAGGACGGCGAGGTGCGCGGTATCGAGCAGTTTGAAAGGCTTGTTACCGAGGATCTGTATGAGCTTTTCCTCCGCGACGCGAAGGAGGATGAAACAATCAACATCAACGAAAGAGTCAGAGCCAAGCTCCATTCCGAGGCGCAGGAGAGCTTTCACATATACACGCAGCAATACGATATATCCCTCGGTAAAGCCCCGGATATCGCCGTCCGTAATATATCTGCGGCAGAGCAAACACACACCTATATCGCAGGGCCGCCCCGCTGCGGAAAATCACTGTCCGTGCTTGCCTATTATATCGCGTTCTACGCCTACCGGAACCGAAACGATCCTGTCTGGCAAACAGTCGAGCCGCTATTTGAGATAAACAACTCCTTTTACAAGTCTGACGGCATTTATTCAAAGCTCCCCAAGCTGATTGATATGGAGCGCACCTTTCCTCTCTATCTGCAGCTCGGCAACTGCAAGGATATGTACGACAGTGCCGACCTGTGGCGTACGATGCTATACTTCCTGAATAAGCACCTCGGAATCAACGATGAGATCCCGAACGAAAAAAGTCAGCTGACAGCAGCTCTCATCGGCAGTCTCAACGCTTTGATCAAGAGCGATAAGTGCTTTTTCCTTTTCGTGGACGATCTGACTCCGGAGGCACTTGACGATCTGTTTGAGATCGAGCATTCGTTCAATAAGGACCGTATTCCTGCCCTTCTTTCGCATTTTTTCTTTTATGCATCATTCAACGATCAATTCTCGCGAGTACCTGTTTACGTACCCTTTTATAACTATACCGAGTCCTGTGTATATAATGAAAACTTATCCATTCCCGCAGAATACTTTTTTGCATACGCAAGAAAGCTCGGCAAAGAGCTTTCTCCGGGTGTTACGGATTATATAATCGGCTATTACGGCGGCTATGGCAAAACGTACGAGGATGCGGATCTGCATCATGTAACGCGGCCCCTTGCAAACCTGATGGCAAACTACTTTATGAATTTCACATCGTCCGATTACCTGCAAATAAAAGAGGCAGGTAATGATATGAATGCAATTGAGGCACAGAATCTTGCGCTTTTGAAGGCTGTGCGCGGCAATTTAAGCGACGATTTCGACGGCAGGACCTTAAGAAGGGTTGCCCTGCTGAATATCGAGAAGTTTGAAGCCAATCACTCGGAGCGCACGCTGAAAATGCTTGGAATCATCTATCTGCTTACGGGCGCTTCCTTCTCGATGGACGAGGCAAAGCAGATCTACGCGTATTTCGGAGAAAGGTGGAGCGATCTTGACTACATTTCTTACTTCGATGATTTCAAGGAATTCTTCAATTACAACAAAGACGAGGACAGCTATCGCGTTCTTCCTATGTTCCACTCCACACTCCGAACGCATCTTATCAAGCATCATTTATCCGATGACGGGGAGATCGAACGCTCGGTTGAAAAGCTGATTTCGGCGGTAAAAAGCACAGATTTTTACGACAGCCTACGAGACGATCTGTTCTACGCCATACTGTTGGTACCGAACACCGATTTTTTGCTGAAATGCCTTTCCGTACTGAAACGCTCCGACGCATACGACTATGATCTGGGTAAAAAGCTGGGCAAAGCCGCATCCGGGCTGTTATATACGATGAGCGAAGAGGAGGCAGCCGGACTTGGCGCCGCGCTATGCCCGATCGTATCACTGCATTTTTCCTGCGATGCCCTTTGCGGCTTCTTTAACGGCATAGGAAACGGATTCCAGGATCACGCCTATGAAAGAAAGATCCTTCGGCTGGCAGACGCTCTTTCTCTCTGTTTGCCCGATGCAGAGCGCGAGGTGAGTGCTTCTCTGACGCTGGGGATATATCTGCTTAAAGTATATTGCTACTTAGGCTACAAAAACGATAAGGCACTCGCGCTCCTATACGAGGCAGAGCCCTGTCTCGCCCTTTCGTGCAGGGATTTAAGGGTCAAATACCTCGCTGTGATCTCGGCACTGATGCGTAGATTTGACAAGGGAAGCTCTGTCTTTCAAAGACTGTTCAACATCGTTAAAGCCTACCTGCCGGGCAAAGAGCCGCTCTCTTACGACAGCGAGCGCGCGATTTCTGTTTGCGCTGACCTGTATACTCTCTCATTCTACGTTTGCAGATTTGCCGTTTCCCAAGACTTTTATGATTCGGACTCGCTTCTCGCTCCGTTTATGTCAAGGGAAAGCTTCCACAAGCTGGGACTTTACAATATCGAAACCGCCATATACGCGCAGGATGCCGCAAAAATCGGAATGGACGCGCTCATTGATCGAACGACGATGTTTATGGAAAGCCTTTCCGTTCGCTTCCCGTCGAGCAATTACGCACGGCGGCTTATCAGCTATGCCTTCTGCTCGAGAATGGCAAACGTACCGAGAATAACGGGAGCGGAGGATTCGGCAAAGGAATATGAGAGGTACTTTTATCCGTACAGGAAAGCGGTGCTGCACTCGACTGACAATACGGGCTACCATTTTATCCACTACGCGCATTTCTTGCGTAATGCAAGATTTTTCCACTTAACGACGGGCATCACGCACAGCATGGATGAGATGATGTGGGAAGCGACGAACATGAAACGCTGGACATCATTCTTTGACAACTGCGACGAGGTGAGCCTCGACGTGATTATTGCCGTATGCTGGGTTTACGTCACCTATTTGAGAGATCCCGATTTTCACGATATGATCTCAACCGATGAGTATGCAGACGCAAGATTCAGCGAGGCCGATGCGGCCGAGCCGTCCCCGAGGGCTTTGCACTATCGTTTCGTAAAGTCTCTCTGCGCCGTTTTGCACAATCCGAGATCGCTCATTATGAAGCCGAAGCTGAAAAGACAGTTCCTCGCGCTGAAGGAAGATTACGAGGAGTATTTAGACAGCCTTTCCACCTCGCAATATAAGGAGCTGAGAAAATATATTGAGGCGCTTTGATCTCTCCGAAAAAAACAAGCTATAGCGAGAGCAAATAGTACTTGATAGTCTCCCGCGCCTCATAACAACAGGATGCCTCAAACGCTTCCCGAGCATTTGAGGCATCCTATTTTACTTAAAGCTTTTTCGGTTATAGTTAAAACGCAGGAGCGCTAAGCTTTACAAGAGCTGATTTTCCGTAATACTCGTCCATCCAACTGCTGAGACGCTGTTTTCCTACAGCCTCCTCCAGCTCCACGCGGTCGACTACCTGAAACTCCAGGGCGGTTGAAGCGGCGTCGCTGCCAAGGCTGACTAACAGAAGCATAAAGCAATCCTCACCGCAGCAGGTATATCCGTCACACTCTGCGAAAAGCGTGTTGACCCTGCCGTTTTGGTCCGTGACCTGAACGTGTGCCTCAACGGTAAAGCTGCCCTCATACTTCGAGTATACCTCGCCCGTCAGGTCATCCATTCTATAGTAGTCGGGGTCTCCCCAAAGGCATTTCTGCTCGTAATAACCCTTCACACGGAATCCCGTGCGCTTGCTAACCTCGCTGAGCGGACATATAGTGCCGATGTCATCGATTGCAACCGCCGCCATCGCCCAGTCGCCATAAGACCATCTTGACATAATAAGAACCTCCTCCAGTTCCTTTGTTTATACCGATTATAGCACAGCTCACAAACAAGTGTCAATAGTCCTTGCCGAGTTTTTTACCCACTCATTTACGAACAACGTCAAGCAGAAAACGAACTTTTCTTTCCAAAAAAGGCGTATATTTTTTGTCCAACGCTTTGAAAATAAAGTGAGCAATACTCTCTGCGGCTATAAATAGTACGACATATCCTCCAACGGTAATTGCATAATACTGCCAAGAATAAGAATTCAAAAGTCCTATTACAACGAATAACGCGGGAACGGCTAAAAACGCTGCTATTTCACATATTACCATTATTATCGTACCAATAATTCCAATGAAATGTAAAAATCTGTTCATTTACATTTTTCTCCTTTCGACAGTACCACCGCCTTTCTAAAAATAATTATACCATGCTTGTAAACGAAATCTATGTAAAAGTTTATTCTGATTTACAACATCCGTCACAACGATAACGAGATACAGGTCCATCTCCCACGATAATTCGCTTACCACAACATGGAAACTCATAAATTTCACAGTAATCGCCACAAGCTCCCATATTACCTACCATAATGGCTTCTTGTAGATGATAGCGTTTTTCGTAATTGAGCTTTTCTTGGATTTTCGCTAAAGCATTCCAAGCATCTGCTTGATATGAGATAGGTCCCCTAATCACTCGCTTTAGATCAGCCTCTATTAAATCAACAATTAGCATAACATCTGTTTCTGTTGGTATATTAGGTATTCTATAGCAATGATAATTTTTGAGAATTTCCGGAATTTCGCAATCGTCCAAAATCAAAGCAATAATCTTAGCATTGTTTTTTATGGCATGAGGCAATTCAAATCTACCGCAATAAGAGTCCATATATCCTTCGGTGATAAGCGCAACAAAAAATCCACCCGTAGCAGTGTTTTTAATAGATTCAGAAATTTGGGTGTGGAAATCAGATCCTATCTGTAAATCGTCCGGTGTCCACACATCATAATCCCGTTCAGCTAATGCATCTGATAGCCTTACAGCCCAATCTCTTTCTCGTGGCCTGTATGAAATATAAACATTGATGTCTTTACATATTTGAGCAACGATTTTTGTGATTTCGTCTATTGACAAAGACATATCAATAGACCATATTTTTTTCTTTCCTGTATGCAATATATAGTCTTTTTCCATTTTCACATATTGGGATTTTGATGCGGCTTGACTTTCACAAAACACAAACCATTCTCTGGCGTCTATTTCTCTTTTTATCAACGAATCCAATTCTTTCCGACCTTCCTCCGTATCTGTTGATAGGCAACGGAGATGAAACGCCAATGGATTCTGACCATGAGATTCAAATACATTTCTTATATGGCGTACTTTTTGGATATCTTGGCTGGAATGAGATAGAAAAATCCAACAGCCACCTTTTTTCATATTAGCAACCCCTTTCATTCTTGAATTTAGTATAACATTAAATTGTTGGTTTTTCAAGTGAAATATTCGGCGTTGCCGAATGTGAAATAATTTCCTTGCGGAAATTGTGAAATATTGCTCCCGTTGGTCGCAATGTGAAATAAAATTTGCCCACATTCGCGCAGCGAATATTTCACATTTGCGAAGCAAATATTTCACAGCGTAGCTATTTCACTTGCCCGAAGGGCAAATTTCACTGAAAAAAGCCATTCGCTTACGCGAATGGCTTTCTTCTTGGCAGGGGCGTAAGGACTTGAACCCTAGACATGCGGTTTTGGAGACCGCCGTTCTACCGACTGAACTACACCCCTATACGGTGCGGTTTTTCAACCGCCCATGTATTATAGCACATGATCTTCACAAATGCAATAGCTATTTTTGATTTTTTTGAGAAAAAAGCGGGAATTTCAGACAAAAAAGGGTGCGGCTATCTCCCATTCGGTCTCAGCTTACCGCTTGAACGCGGGCGTATCAGCAAAGGCTGCAATCGACTTGCAGGCCCCCGGGCCTCATTGCCTGCCGTCTGTTCACGGATGCTTGCTTTTCTTACAGCGTATCGGTCATATCGCGGTCGATCTTTAATTTGACCACGGAGGTGGGATAGCGGGCAACGAACTTATCGGTAACGATCGCCGCGACCTCTTCGTCCGAGAGCCTGAAGTCCATCGGCAGTACCACGTCAAAGATAATATTGTCGTGTGTGACGCCGAAGACGGCACGGAAATCGTGAAAATGTAGCGTCGGGGAAACGCCTTCAAGGATCTTTTGAAGGACCGCCTTGCGCTCCTCGATCCGCTCGTCTCCCACCGTGACGGGATCGAGGTGGATCACGAGCGAAATGCTCATCTCCCGATAGACGTCCTCCTCAATATTGTCAATAATATCGTGACTGAGCATGATGTCAATGTCGCTCGGCACTTCAACGTGTACCGAGCAGAAGATACGGTTTGCGCCGTAGGAATGAATGATCATATCGTGTACGCCGACGACGCCCTCATAAGAAAGGATCTTCTCGGTAAGCGCCCTGACAGTTTCCTTCTCAGGCGGCACGCCGAGCAGGGGATTGGCTGTCTCGATGACGAGCCGTATGCCGCTTACGAGGATAAAAACAGCCACAGCCACACCGATATATCCGTCGACAGTATAGCCTGTCAGCTTACCGACGATCGCGCCGATCAAGACGACAAAGGTGGAGATCACGTCGTTGACGCTATCCTGCGCGGAGGCTTTCAAGGAATCCGAATGGATCTTTTTCGCCATTTTACGGTAGAAAAAGCCCTGCCACGCCTTGGCAAGAAGCGAAATACCGAGAATGACAAGAGAGATGACTGAAAAACAGCTCTCGCTCTTATTGACGATCTTGTCGATGGATTCGATCAGAAACGTGCCGCCCAGCATCACGATAATGAAGGACACGATCAAACCTGTCAGATATTCAATGCGCGCGTGGCCGTAGGGGTGCTTTCTGTCGGCGGGAAGGCCCGAAAGCCTGAAGCCTACGGCTGTGACGAGAGAGCTGCCCGCATCGGCGAGGTTGTTAACTGCATCGGCAACCACCGAGACACTGCCTGCCAAAATACCGATGATCAGCTTTACTGCCGAAACGAGCAGGTTCGTGACGATGCCTACCGCGCCTGCCAGCGTACCGTAGCCGGCACGCACTGCAGGATCTTTTATATTGTCCCTATCCTTAATGAAAAGTCGGATAAGAAGATCGGTCATAAATAAACTCCTTTTTCATCCATCGATGCCGTACAGCTTTTTTGCCTCCTCGATCTGTCGCCTCAGCGCCTCGGCAAAGGGCTCAGACGCCTCAATAACGGTATATACGCGCATCTCTTCTTGTTCGTGCAGAAGGGCATAGCGCTTATCGGGTATGAGATTTGAGGTAAAGTCCTGCAGCTTGCGGCGTTTTTTCAGTTTTTTTCTGCCACTTTTGTTCAACAAAATGAGTTCTTCCTTACCGATACACTCAATTTTACCGATAAGATAGCTCTTACCTCCCCTGATGGCGTAAACGGCAATAAAACAGTCCCCGTATTCATCGCCGAGACGGTAGACGCAGTCAAATTTCACGAAGCGATAGATCACAAGCGATGCCGCCAGGAAGAAAAGCCCCGCGCCTGCAAGATCAAGCGACAAAAAGCCGATCCGAAGAATGGCAAGCGTCAGCATAGATGCCGCTGCCGCCAGCAAAAATGCAACGACGAGCATGGCGCCTTTCGGTTTTTTCGGCACTCTGTACTGCATAGCAACTCCTTGTTTTGTTTTTGTGGGGTCAGATATTCTCCGCCATTTTTTCGTAGATCTTTTCAGCAACAGAGAAGATAACGTCCGATTCCTTTCGGGAATACGATCTGAGTACAGAGCTCTTCGGCACGCCCCAGATATCAAAAAAACGTGGACCGATCCACTCGCCCTCGGCGGTGGGGGTAAAAAGTCCCTTGACGATCGGAAGCGACGCCTTTTTCGTTTTCATGAAAATAACCTTCATCGGATGCTTGATGATAGCAAAGATCAATTTTGGATAATGCGCGGTGATATTCGTGAAGGTAATACCCGGATGCGCGACGGCAAGGCAGTTTTCGCCTTCAAAAAGCCGATAGAGCGCAAACATGAGATACCGCTTGGCGTTGCCGTAGACGAGGCTCGACTTACTGCGCGTGGAAAAATCAATATCCTCGGGATCCGACTCTGAATAGCGATGTGCAATGCTGCCCACCGCCACGATGCGACCGCCACGCGCCTGAATGTTGGGCGCAAGCCTCCTGGCAAGATAATAAGGCGAGGCAAAGTTGATCTGAAAGACGTTGTCTAGCCCCGTTTCGCATTTGCGACGCGGAATATGATACGCGCCCGCGTTCAGCACAAGGTAGTCGATCTCTCTCGAAAGAAGCATTTCGCTTGCCGCAAGGACGGAATTGACGTCCTCGAGGTCAAGCGGAATACGCTCGACAGCAAGAGAGGGAAATTCCGCTTCCAACGCATCGGCAAGTGCCTGCGACTTCACGCGGTTTCTGTCAAGCAGGATCAGCGAAGCACCGAGAGCGGCAAAATGGCGGCAAAGCGCATTGCCGAGTCCACCCGTCGCGCCGCTGATGGCAACTCTTCTGCCGTTCAGACTTTCGGTATTCTTATCGATCCATTTATCCGCACGCATCGCTCGCACGCTCCTTTTCCTGTCAAGCCGTTTTGCATCGGTCGGTCAGCTTCATCTGCAATAAAAAGCCCCTTGCATCCGACGTTTCTCAGCAAGGGGTGTGGTTTATTTCTTGTTGCTGCGGGGATTGACGTATTCTCGCCAATCAAGGTCACCGCTTTCAAGCGCGCGGACGATCACCTCTGCCGTTGCAATATTCGTTGCCACGGGGATGTTGTAAAGATCGCACATACGCATGATCTCGGTGTACGCCTCCTCGTGATAGCCCTCGGGAGAGGTATCGCGGAAGAAGAGCAAAACGTCGATCTCGTTATAAGCCACGCGGGACGCGATCTGCGCCGCGCCGCCTCTTGCGCCGGGCATCATGCGTTCAATGGTGAGTCCTGTTGCATCGGAAATATAATTTGCCGTCGTTGCGGTGGCACAGATAGAATGCTTGCACAGGATACCGCAATACGCAATGCAAAATTCCGTCATTAGTTCTTTTTTCATATCGTCAGCAATAATTGCAATTTCCATGTCTACGTCCACTCCTTGTTGTATTGAATAGGGCATTCCCACAGTTCCCGATGATACAACATATTATAGCACCTCCTCCGTATTTTGTCAACCGATTTTTTATATCATCCGATTTTTTATTGAAAACTGACAAATTGACCGAACTTTTTTCGTGTAAAACAACACACACCGTATTTTTCGTTCCTCTTTCACAAAAAGTTCAAACACTTCTTTCCCCGCTGTGTTGACAAAAGCCCCTGCCGTGATATATAATAAAAGGTAGCGTATTGCAAAGTATAACGTAAAGGAAAAAACAGCATGAAAAAGATCATTGCCCTTCTCTTACTCTCGGTCATGTTGCTCTCTCTCGCTGCTTGCGGCAGCGGTGAGGAAGGTGCGCCGGACGGCATGAAGCTCGCCTCCAATACCGAGATCGTCGATTATAAGCTCTTCGTCCCCGAGGATTGGGTGGTTACCGCCTCCACCGGCATGACGATGGCGCAGGTCTCGCTGAACGACGTCAGCAACGTCGTGGTTACCCACCATACGCAAAGCGAGATCCCGCCCTATTCCGACTCAAGACGCACGATCATGCACTACTTCTACGGCGCGAACAACGACTATACCAAGATCGATGCCTCTGCCTTCAGCTATAGCGACGCCCTTCTCGCCGACATCAACGAAAAGCTTTACGGCGAAGCAGCCGAGGAAGCGACCGACGGCGAGACTGAAGAAGCAGCCTTCAGCGCACTCGGCGGTTATTTTGAGCGCCTCGTCAAGCTCTACGACACGGTAACCGACGAAAACGGCAAGACGGTGTCAAGCTTCACTATGGTCACGCCCCCCACCTTCACGACCCTGAAGAAGGGCGACAAGGAGGTCGCTGCCATGAAGCTCGTCTATACGGCAACGCTTGACGAAGCCTCCGTCAAGCAGGTCATGGTGCTTTCCTATGAGGACGCCTATTTCTACAATCTCACCTTCACCTGTAATCCCGTCTATTACGATAACGTCAGCGATTATTTTGAGGTGATCCTCGAGCAGTTCACCTTTGAGGACTGATCGCTTTTTTGCCGGAAGGATTTTGACATGATCTATCTTGACAACAGCGCCACCACGCCTCTTTTACCCTCGGTCAAAGAGGCGATGTCCCTTGCAATGGAGACCTTCGGCAATCCATCCTCCTTGCATTCGGCAGGTCTTGCCGCCGAAAAGCTCGTCTCTTCCGCGCGCGAGGCAATACTGCAGGCGCTCGGCATCCGCAACAAAGCGGGCTACGCCCTCCTTTTCACCTCATCGGGAAGCGAAGCCAACAATCAAGTGCTGTTCGGTGCGATCCGTGCGAAGAATTTTCGTTTCACGCCCCGCGTCGTCACGACAGACAGCGAGCATCCCTCGGTTCTGGAGCCGCTTGCCGCCCTTGAAAAACAGGGCGTTGAGGTCGTAAAGCTCTCGACAAAAAACGGCGTGATCTCACTCGATGAGGTCAAAAACGCTGTCAACGAGCGCACGGTACTGATCTCGGTCATGACGGTGAATAACGAAACCGGCGCAAAATACGACTTAAAAAGCATTTTCTCACTGGCAAAGCGCATAAATCCTACAGTCATTACGCATACCGACTGCGTACAAGGCTTTATGAAGACGCGCTTTCTCCCCGAAACGTTGCCTCTTGACGCCCTCTCTGTCTCGGCGCATAAGATCCACGGCCCGAAGGGAGTGGGCGCCCTCCTTCTCACCAAAGCGCTCGTGACTGCCAAAAGGATCGCGCCCCTCATCTACGGCGGCGGTCAGGAAGGCGGCATGCGCTCGGGCACCGAAAACGTCATCGGCATCGCGGGCTTTGGCGAAGCGGCACGACAAGCAGGACTCGTTCTGCCTGATTTTGAAGAAAAGACCGCGCGTCTGCGCGAGGTGTTTCTCTCTGCCCTGCCGCCAACGGTCAAGGTCAATACGCCGAAGAGCTACCTGCCGCATATCGTCAGCATTACCCTGCCGCGCCTTCGCTCCGAAACGGTTTTGCACCGCCTTTCGGCAGAAGGTATCTTCGTCTCCTCCGGCTCTGCATGCGCCTCGAACAAGAAGCACGCGAATTACGTCCTGCCCGCCTTCGGTCTGACAAGCGAGGAGGCTGATGCTACCCTGCGTGTCAGCCTCGCCTATGAAACGACAGAGGACGAGCTTCTCAGAACAGCCGCCGCCATTACCTCGGCTATTGACGAGCTTATCCGTAAATAAACCGCCGAATCAGATCCGCCTTACGCACGTCTTTGCCGCTTCCTCGCTCGCGATGGGGCGGTTTTTTCGGGCTTGAGTCTGAATTACTGCACTACCAAAGCGCCTGATGACAGTTAAGACCTCTTTTACTGCCCCAAATACGAAAAAACACAAGAAACGATTCTTCCCTTCGGAGGTACGGAATGAAAAAAGCCCTTTTGCTGGTGAATCCCGCCGCAGGAAAGCAAGCGGCAAAACAGCATTTCTTTGACATTGTCAGCAATCTCTCGCTGAAATACGAGGTAACCGTCCATATCACGAAATCGGCGGAGGATCTCGTCGACGCCGCACGCAAATGCAGTCTGCCTACCCTCATCGTCTGCGGCGGAGACGGTACGCTGTCCGGCACGGTGCGCGGCCTGTGGGAGAATCCCAACCGCACCTCGATCAAGCTCGGTTATATTCCCTGCGGCACGGCAAATGACGTGGCAAGCACGCTTGAGATCCCCAAAACCATGCCCGCAGCCGCGCTCTACGTCTGCCGCAACGCGGCGAAAAAGCATGACATCGGCTTGTTTGGCGACCGACCCTTCGTCTACACCGCCTCCTTCGGCACCTTTACCAAGACCTCTTACGCCACGCCGCAAGAGGCGAAAAACGTCTTGGGCAGTCTTGCCTATCTCCTCACGGGTGCCACTGAGCTTTTCAACGTGAAGGGCTACGACGCCTCTTTTGAATACGAAGGCGGTATGCTGGAGCAGAAGGACGTAACCTTCTGCGGCGTATCCAATTCCCTCTCGATCGGAGGCGGTGTGATCCGTTATCCCGACGATCTTGCCACCCTTTCGGACGGCAAGCTGGAGCTTCTCGTCATCTCGCGGCCCAAGACGGTCTTTGATCTTGAAAATATTCTCCGCGCGCTTGCCACACAGGACTTTCACCACGACGGCGTGACGCTGATCCGCACACCCTGGGTGAAGATCACCTCCCGAACACCGCTGAACTACACGGTTGACGGCGAAAACGGCGGCGATCATACCGAGGTGACGATCCGTTGTCTGCCTGAGGCGATCAACCTCATCCGCAAATAACGTAAAGTGGGGCTTTTTTGAGAAAACAAGAGGAAATCTCTTTACAAAAGAGCAAAAGTGTGCTATATTTGATTGGTAAAGAAATTATACAGTACGGAGGAATCGACATGGAAAGAAAGCTCTATCCCCTGAAGCTCAAGGGCGTTTGCAAAGAGATCATCTGGGGCGGCACGAGACTGAAAAGCGAATACGGCAAGGTGACTGACCTTGACAAGGTTGCTGAAAGCTGGGAGCTGACCGTCCGTCACGACGGCATGAACGTCATTGAAAACGGCGAATACGCCGGCATGACCTTAGGGGACTATCTTGGCGATGAGGCTGAAGGCTTTCCCCTTCTCATCAAGCTGATCGACGCTTGCGACAAGCTCTCGATCCAAGTCCATCCCGACGATGAATACGCCCGCGAAAAAGAGGGCGAATACGGCAAGACTGAGATGTGGTATATCGTTGACTGTGAGCCGGGTGCCAAGCTGGTCTACGGTCTTAAGAACTACGACAAGAAGACCTTCCGCGAAGCCGTTGAAAACGGCACGCTTGAAGACTGCATGAACTACGTTGACGTGAAAAAAGGCGACGTCTTCTTCATCCCCGCGGGCTGTGTCCACGCCATCGGTGCAGGCATTCTCATCGCAGAGATCCAGCAGTCCTCCAACGTGACCTACCGCGTATATGACTATATGCGCCGCGGCAAGGACGGCAAGCTCCGTGAGCTCCACGTTGATAAGGCACTCGACGTCATTGTCGACCACACAGAAGAGGGCATCGAAGCGATCCGCTACTCAGACGGCAAGGATGAAAGCTCGCTTGCCAACTGTAAGTACTTCAAGGTCGACCGCTATACAGTAAACGAGCCTCTCACGCTTTCGGCAAAGGAGGGCTTTGTCCATATCCTCTGTCTCGACGGCGAAGGAGAAGTAGGCGGCGTATCCTGCAAAAAGGGCGAGAGCATCCTTTTGCCGCGAGGACTTGAAGTCAGTGTGACGGGCAAGCATCTTGAGATCATCACCTCTCAGGCAAAATAAGACAAAACGACAGTAAGATAGAAGGATTAAAACTATGGCAGAAAAAATGGTAGCGGCAATCACCTCGATGGACGAGGATTTTGCCAAATGGTACACCGATATCGTAAAAAAAGCAGAGCTTATCGACTATTCCAGCGTAAAGGGCTGCATGATCCTGCGTCCCTATGGCTACGCCATCTGGGAGAACATCCAAAGCATTCTTGACTCGAAATTCAAGGCAACGGGACATGAGAACGTCTATATGCCGATGTCAATTCCCGAAAGTCTTCTCAACAAGGAGAAGGAACACGTCGAGGGCTTCGCACCCGAGGTTGCGTGGGTCACACACGGCGGCAAGGAGCCCCTCACCGAGCGTCTTTGCGTACGCCCCACCTCCGAAACGCTCTTCTGCGAGCATTACGCCAACATCATCAAGAGCTATCGCGACCTGCCGAAGCTATATAACCAGTGGTGCTCTGTCGTGCGTTGGGAAAAGACCACCCGTCCCTTCCTCAGAAGCCGTGAATTTCTCTGGCAGGAAGGTCACACCATGCACGCCACTGCAGAGGAAGCCATTGCCGAGACTAAGCAGATGCTCAACACCTACGCCGATTTTCACGAAAACGAGCTGGCTATGCCTGTCGTGCGCGGCGTAAAGACCCCCTCCGACAAGTTTGCGGGCGCAGAGGACACCTACTGCATCGAAGCGCTCATGCACGACGGCAAGGCGCTTCAGGCGGCCACCTCCCACTACTTCGGTGACGGCTTTGCCAAGGCGTTTGATATCAAATATACCGACAGGAGCAACAAGGTCGCCTACCCCTTCCAGACCTCGTGGGGCTGCACCACGCGTATGATAGGTGGCCTGATCATGACGCACGGCGACGATAACGGACTCGTTCTCCCCCCTGCCATTGCACCTATTCAGGTGGTCATTATTCCCGTGGCACAGCACAAGGAAGGCGTGCTTGAAAAAGCGCGCGAGATCGCCGCTACCCTTTCCAAGCACTTCCGCGTCAAGATCGACGACCGTGATCAGTCGCCCGGCTGGAAGTACGCCGAATATGAAATGAAGGGCGTGCCGCTTCGTCTTGAGATCGGCCCGCGCGATATTGAAAGCAATCAGTGCGTGCTCGTTTCGCGTCTCAACCGTGAAAAGACCTTTGCCTCTCTTGAAGGCATCGTTGAAACCGTCAAAGAGCGCCTTGAAGCTATCCGTCAAGGACTGTATGACAAGGCACTTGCCAACCGCGAAAAGCGCACCTATCGCTCTACCTCGCTTGACGAGATCAAGACCGCCCTTGCCGAAAATGGCGATGGCTTTGTCAAAGCCATGTGGTGCGGCGAGGAGGACTGCGAGGACAAGGTCAAGGAAGTCACCGGTGTTGGCTCGCGTTGCATTCCCTTCGATCAGGAGAAGCTCTCCGACGTCTGCGTTTGCTGCGGCAAGCCCGCCAAGCATATGGTCCTCTGGGCTGTGGCGTATTGATCATTCAAGAAGGACAATTTTCCCCATCCAAAAAAGTCTCAAAACGGCACAAGACTCTTCGTCTTGTGCCGTTTTGAAGTTATGGGGGAGAGGACTCTTAAGGTAATAGAAGAAAAGGCGATGGGTGGAAAAAGAGACTGTTTTTCGGAAGCTTCGGGCGAAAAAAGAGCATCAAAAAAGGGGCTCTTGGGGCAATCTCAGGTCGGATCGACGGCAAAAATGCGTGTGAGAAAAAACAGAAAAATGACGAAAGGCCGCTTAAATAGCGGCTTTTCGAAATCGCATTTTTTATTTTGACCGTTTTTGGTCTTATTTTCGCGTAAAACTCCTGCGCTTTTTGCGTTTTTCCTCTTCGTAAGCGCTTACGCCCTCGGCCCTGACGCGGGATACCAATTGAAGAGGCATTCTTCCCCATTGATCTCCCATTTGGCAGGGGTGGCGTTATACCTCCAGTCAAGCGGCTTAGCGTGATCTGCCTGCTGAGAGGCAATGACGTACATCTCTTTCATATAGGCAAGCTCCTCTTCATCAAACGCACCGTTCGGCGCGGAAATAAAGAGAGGCGTACCGCTTTTGGCAAGAAGGGTTACCCACTCTCTGTTGAGACTGAAGGGGATCTTTCCCTTGATAAAGCCCGCACAGTCGGCATCCACCATATAAAATCTGCCGTTCTGAGGCAAACGGAAGGCGAGCGTATTCACGCCCATCTTGCGCGTGCGCTCCCAATCGGTACCGCTTGTATCGTCTCCCGTTCTGTTGATATGGCAAAGACCTGCGGTGAGGTGTGACACACAGTTACAGCCGAGTATATACGCCCTGCCGCCTGCGGCTTCAAGGATCGCCTTGCAGAGATCCTTGTAGATCTCAGCGCCGGTTCTCGTTCTGTCGTAAAAAGACCAATTGCCGCTCGGAAAATACTTTCCGCGGTGAATACCCCAATCACCGAAGGTGTCAATGGCAGAAAAGTCATGCTTGATGAGTTCATAGCCCCAATCAAACACGATGCGGCGCACGGTCTTTTGAATATGCGCGATCACATCGGGATGCGAAGGATCGAGACGGTTGTTGCGCTCCTTGAAGCGCCACTCATCCTTCACGTTGTCGGTATCGTCACGAAGGGGACGAATCCAGATGCCGGGACGCACGCCCATTTTCTTAAATTCGTCGGCAACCTTTTTCATGTCGCCGTACCGTTCGTTAGCGATCCAAGGCCCTGCACAGCCGTTGGGCTGCCAGCCGTCGTCGATCACCATAAAGGGGCGGTTTTCAAGCCCTTCGGCGAGCTTTGCCTGCAAGGAGGCGTCCGAAACGATCTCTTCATACGAGCTGCTGCCGTAGGCGTAGTACCAGTTGTTGCCGCCGTAGACAGGCTCGGTGGGCAGAAGTGGCTCGGGCGACATCCTGCCGCAGAAATCGCAGGCGGCTTCAAAGCTGTTGTCGTGAGAAGCGGGGTAGCTTGCGCTCATAAAGGAGGCGATATGCAGCTCCCTTCCCGCAAGCTCCACGCCGACACTGCCTGCACGCAGGTCGCAAAAGGCAGTGACCCCCTTGTCGTCTATCGTCCAGCTCACGAAGGCAGAGGGGCGCACGGCAACGCCGACGCAATCAGTCCCGCCCTCATAGCTTGCGAGAAAATACCAGGGATGCGCTTTTTCGGCGTTAAGACCGCAGAAGGCAAGCTCTCCGTAGCTTCTCTCCCACGCATCGCCGAGAATCGAGACGGGTATGTCGATATCGACATGCCAACGGAATTTAGCGATAGTAGGATGTGAATGCATCGCCGTCAGATAGATATCCACGCGGTCGGACTTGATCTCATAGCGAAGGGTGGCATCGCTCGTTTCGTTCTTATCGACATGCACCTCGGCAAAGTCGGGTAATCTCAGAATATCGATCATGATAAACACTCCTTTATTGTAAAAAAGATCGGATCACGGTTGATCGGCGCGGCCGACTTTCCTGACGACCGCCACGGTCTTGATTTGATAGCGCTTGAAGAGGCGGAGCGCCTCTTCGGTGATGATCTCTCCCGAGACCACGATCGGCACGGCAGGCGGGCAGGATACAGTGGGGGAGGCGGCAATTCTGCCGAGGGCTTCTTCAACGGGCAGCGTTTCCTGTGCAGACAGCATCGCCTCGCGCGGTGTCATGGCAACGGGCGGCGGCACAAGAGGTGTGACTTCAAGCGAGTCCCGCCCGGGCCTATACGCGTCAAGTGCCTTGATCAGCCCTTGTTCGAGTGTATTGAGCTCCTCCTCGCTGTTTTGGGGCGAGAGCATGAACACGGTATAGTCTTCATCAGAAAACTCGCATTCCACACCCTCCCGTCTCAACCGATCGGCAAGCGTGTTCCCCGACACGCCGTGATCTGACGCCACGACGGTCAGCTTCATCGGCTCTTCACCGAGAAGCGTGATCCCCTTGTCAACAAGGACGCGCTTCAAGCGACGCACCCTTTTGCACAAGCGTCCAAACGCCTCTATTCCCTCATCCTCCAGATAGGCATTACAGAGATCAAGCGAGGAAAGCGTGAGAAAGGAGGGGCTGGTTGATGCAAAGGAGTCAAGCGCGATACGCGCGTTGTCAACAAAATAACGATCAGTACCCTTCGCAATATGCAGATACGCACCCCCCGTCAGCACGGGAAGCGTTTTGTGCGCCGAATCCGCCGTCATCGTTGCGCCAAGCGAGATGGGATGAAGATCGTTGGGCAGAAAACGAAGATACGCGCCGTGCGCGTTATCGACGAGAAGCGGCACGCCGTGCTTTTTCGCAATTGCAGCAATCCCGCGGATATCAAGGATATGCCCGAGATAGTCGGGCGAGGTCAGATAGACTGCTGCAGGCTTCCGATCACATCTCGAAAGCGCCTCATCAACCGACTCCTTCGTGATCGGGCAAGCACAGATATGGCTCGTTTCCTCCGGAAAAAGCCACTTTATCTCAAAATCGAGCCATGCGGCGGCATACAGAAAGGCCTTGTGCGCGTTACGCGCGGCAAGGACAAGCTTCTTTTTCTCTTTCGATACGGTCACGGCGAGATAAAGCATGGCTTTGATGGCAAGCGTTGAACCCTCGGCAGAATAAAAGCTGTGTGCCGTTGCGAAAAGACGCGAGGCGTTCTCTTCACTTGCATAGATCAGGCTTTGATCCTGAAGGCCCTGTATCTCGGTAACGTCGTAAGGCTCACAGCCGAGGCTTGGCTTGCCCTTATGTCCGGGCATATGAAAGCGCGCTGCAGCGCTTTCACGGTAGCATTTGATAAAATCGTAGATCGGTGTCTTCACGGTAAAAAGGAGGGGCAGCTCTGCGCAGCTGCCGCGCTCAGTTCAAGTAGAGAGAGCAGAAGCAACCGCGCAGGTTTGCCGCTCTCCT